>JAGWTK010000134.1 GCA_028876035.1 Bacteroidota bacterium | reverse complement strand
AGGTAGGAGGTAGGAGGTAGGAGGTAGGAGGTAGGAGGTAGGAGGTAGGGGGTAATGGGCGATTAAGAGACAAAAGTCTAAACCGGCTGAACGATAATGCTGGTCTTTCATCTTTGTACTTTGTACCCGGTCCAGCCTGGTCCAACGCATTCAGCTAAACAAAAACTGCCGGTAGCCAGCAGCCAGCAGCTTGTAGCCAGCAGCCAGCAGCTTGTAGCCAGCAGCCACTCAAAGGCTATTGATGATATTCTCAATATTATTCCGGTTAAATGGTTTGTGCAGGAAGTAGGACGCTCCCTGGTGTAGCGCTCTTTCATTCAGCTTGTGCTCATCGTGGGCAGTCATCATTACAATCTTCACATTGGGACAACTATTAATCAGTGTTGGAATAAAGTCGATTCCCAGGCCGTCGGGAAGATGGTTATCAAGGAATATATAGTCGGGCTTTAAGTCCTTAACGGTTTGCATGGAATCTCCCAGTGTGTGAATGCTTCGAGCCGCAAAATGACGCCGTTCAAGGACGAGTTCCATCAACATACACAGTTCTTCTTCGTCGTCGATAATTAGCACCCGTTTTTTATTGCCGTTTTTCATGTAGCTACACGCACGGAATACATATAGACCCGTGTCGCTTTAGGTAAATATAAATGTGTGCCAGACTTGCAGGGGTCAGTAGCGAAACATCTTTCTGGCACAGTTTTGCAATCTTTCGTATGCTACTGCAACGGAACAAAATATTGAACTAACAGGAAATGTAAACGCATGAAAAAAATGATTGGGCTGCTGCTTGCCCTTACGCTTTATGGCAGCATTTGCGCACAGGTATCTGCCGATTCGGTTAAATCGTTGGAACAGCAGCAGGCCTTGCTGGAAGGTCAGGCGAAACTGAACAAACAGCAGCTGCAGCTCGCTAAATGGGAAAGAGAACTGCCCGAAAAGAAGCGGATCGCGGCGCAGAAGCAAACCGACGCTGCAAATGCCGCGGCAGAAAATGCAAGGATAGCAGCAGCGCTTGCACTGGATCCGGCCGACAGAAAGCTGGCCCGAAAGGCCAGAAAGGCAGCCCGCCATGCCGAACGCTGCGCGCGCGAAGCAAGGAACGCGGCAGAAGACCTGCAAAAATTGCAGGACAACATAAATGAACTCCGCACCCGTATTGCGGGACAGTCAACCTCTTTTTCGGGCAGCAACTGTGGAATCGCTTACCCAAATTGTCGTGTTTAAATCAACGGTGTACAGACGAACTTCCGGAAACGCCTGTGCGAAAAACTGGCAGACTATTCGTTTCAGCAGTTCTGCCAGCCCTGAGGCGGCAACATGCCTATGCCCGGTAAATATTCCCTGCAACCCGCATTGATCACAGTGGCCGACCAAATCGGTTTTTTAAAACAGTTTTTCAGCAATTGTTTCAGGAAAGGTTTTGAGTGGACCGAGTTTTTTCGACAGGCCTATAATGTCGGCTACCGGTCAACCGGGATCATCGCATTAACCGGATTCATCCTGGGCTTTGTGCTCACGTTGCAAAGCGAACCTACGATGAAACAGTTTGGTGCCACCAGCATGATCTCGGGCATGGTATCCATATCCGTCATGCGCGAGATAGGCCCGGTTATCGTTGCCTTGATCTGCGCTGGCAAAATATCATCAAGTATCGGGGCAGAACTGGGAAGCATGAATGTGACAGAACAGATCGATGCCATGGAGGTATCGGGCGCTAACCCGATGCAATACCTGGTGGTTACACGCATACTCGCCTGCACGATTATGATTCCGCTGCTCACGATTTTTGCTGATGTTATTGCACTGCTTGGCGGCTTCACGGCTACCAACCTTGGCGGCGCGATGAATCCCTGGTTGTATTTCTACAAAGCAACAACGGCGCTGGAGTTTGCGGATGTTATCCCGTCCTTCATTAAAACCATTTTATTTGGCTTTACCATCGGATTCGTTGGCTGTTACAAGGGATTTCATTCCAACCGGGGAACCGAGAGCGTGGGCATTGCCGCCAATTCGGCTGTAGTAACCGCCTCAGTTTGGATTATTATTATCGACGCCATCGTGGTTCAATTCACCAATATGTTTGTGTATGCCTGAGACCGCACAGGAAGAAATTGTCATCGATCTGCAGGGGCTCAAAAAAAGCTTCAATGGAAACGAAGTATTGTCAAATATTACCCTCCAGGTTAAAAAAGGAGAGAACCTGGTGATATTGGGTAAATCGGGCGAAGGCAAGTCAGTTACGATTAAGTGCATTGCCGGCCTGCTTCAACCCGATGCCGGCAGCTGTCGCGTATTTGGAAAAGAAGTGCAGCAGATGGATCCCGCCGAACTCAAGGAACTCCGCAAAAGAATTGGCTTTCTTTTTCAGAATGCTGCCCTGTATGACTCAATGACCGTGCGGGAGAACCTTGAATTTCCGCTTAAACGGGTGGCGGGTCTTCATGACAAAGGGGAAATTGAACAGCGATCGATGGAAGTGCTGGAAGCGGTGGGACTAACAGATGCAATCGATAAAATGCCCTCTGAGCTGTCAGGCGGAATGCGGAAGCGCATGGGACTTGCGCGCACCCTGATTGTAAAGCCTGAGATCATGTTGTACGACGAGCCCACCACCGGGCTGGATACCATCACTTCACGTGAAATAAGTGAATTGATTCTTGACATGCAGCGGCGTTATAAAACGACCTCGGTGATTATTACACACGATATTCCCTGCGCGCGCATCACCTCCGACCGGGTGGTGATCATGCACAACGGCGAATACATCGCCAGCGGTACCTGTGAAGAGCTTGAGAATGCAGATGATGAATTTGTTCGATCATTTTTTAAATAACCAGTTATGGATGTTTCTATCTCCCAGAAAATAAAAACGGGTGCA
Organism: Bacteroidota bacterium; assembly: GCA_028876035.1. Lineage (GTDB taxonomy): Bacteria > Bacteroidota > Bacteroidia > Chitinophagales > Chitinophagaceae > JACMLD01. The sequence continues at coordinate 6,309 of JAGWTK010000134.1, read as the reverse complement.
TTTGCGCTACTGAGTTTGCTGTTGTTGCTCACCATCATCATTGTCATCGGATCCCAGCGGAATATGTTTGGACCCGGATTTACCATATTCGCTAAATTCAAAAACATATCCGGACTGAAAGAAGGAAACTATGTTCGGTTCGCCGGCATCAATGTGGGCACCGTCAGCAGTATCCAAATCGAGAATGATACTACCGTAAAGGTGGAGCTGAGCCTGGAAAAGAAAGTACACCGTTATATAAAGCAGGACGCCACTGCAAGTATCGGCAGCGATGGTTTGATGGGCGATAAACTCGTAGTGGTGTCACCCGGAAGTGCGGAAGCAGGGCAGGCAAAAGATGACAGCGAGATTCAGTCTTCAGATCCTGTAGATGTGGATCGTATTGTCAACAATCTTTCTAAAATTTCCGACAATGCTGAGCAACTTACCGGAAGTATGGCGCGGGTAATGACAAAAATAGACAGGGGAGAAGGGTCGTTCGGGAGACTGGTAAACGACGATAAGCTGGTTAAGAACCTCGAAGGCACACTCACTTCTGCGAAAGCCACCGTAGATACCGTAAAGAAAACAGCCAGCAGCGTAAAAGACAATATGGAGGCTGCTAAACACAGTTTCCTTTTCCGTGGCTACTTCCGCAAAAAAGAAAAACAACGCATTAAAGATTCCACCGCCAAAGCAAATGAGCGCGCCAAAGCACAGGAGGAAATAAAAAAGTAATCTCACGGCAATGTATATCCAACTGCACAGGCTTCGTACATTCGAACAATGAATGGCAGGACAGGTGCGCGCTTTTTTTTGGTGCTTTTACTGGCAACAGGCTGCGGAAAGAAAAATGCGGACAATAATATTTCCTACGCAGATACGCCCCGCGCGTTCGAAATGAAGAACAGCATCCGTGAAGCGAGTGGTATTGCAGCCAGTCAGCGCAATCCCGGCTACCTTTGGGTGGAGGAAGACAGCAACAATCCACCGCAATTATACCTGCTAAAAAACGATGGCACCGGCTTCACGACCTGTTACCTTAAAAATGCGGTTAACCGCGACTGGGAGGATATCGCCCTGGCAGCCGGTCCGGATACCGGGAAACAATACATTTACATCGGAGAAATCGGCGATAATGACGGGGTACACACGGAATCTTCCTTTTACCGGCTGGAAGAACCAGCGGCCGGAACAGATACCATCGGTAGTTATGATAAGATAACTTTCAAATACGAAGATGGTCCGAGGGATGCGGAGGCGTTTGTGATAGATAATCGCACAAAGGACATTTTCGTCATCAGCAAACGCGATTCGCCTTCGCGTTTGTACCGTCTTTCCTGGCCCTACCGTACCGATTCGATGAATACGGCAAAATTTGTAACGAATCTTTCAATGTCCGGAGTGACGAGTGCCGCCCTTTCCGCCAATGGTACCGAATTGCTGATTAAAACGTATACATCACTGTATTATACCAAACGCAGTTTGACCGAACCCCTTGCCGAAGTTTTCAGCCACCCGTTTACGCAACTCAGCTACCAGCTGGAACCCCAGGGAGAGGCGGTTTGCTTCGCCCGCGACAGCAGCGGTTTTTACACCCTGAGTGAAACCGGGGCGGGGTTACAGCAGAATCTTTATTTTTACCCGAAACGCTGATCTGTTTTCAGTTCCTGGTGTATAGTTCATAGTTCCAGCATCGCCAACAAGGTTCGCGTGATAACAACCACGAACCTAAAACGATGAACTATGAACCAGAATCTCATCCATCGAGATGCCTGAATGACTTTCATTGTACACACAGCGGCCGTCTTTGATGAGCAGAACCTGCGGCGATTCATGTTCAACGCCGAAGCTGCTGGCCACTTTTTGTGAAAGGGCACGGTTGGCGATTAGGTCGAGGTAGTAGAAATCGATTGAATCGGGTGCTGTTGCTCTTTCCAGCCGCGATTTGGCCATTGAGCTGATGGCGCAGCGGGTAGAATGTTTGAAAATAAGTTGCGGTTTTTCTGCCGAGCGTTCACGGATGATGTCAATTTGTTCATCCGCCGTGAGTTGTTTCCAGTCCATACAAAACAAAAAAGGTTATCTTTAAAACAGTTAAAGATAACCTTGGTTCAGTAAATTATATAGGACATTGCACAGGGCAATGCTTTTTTGCATTATCGGCTTCCGTAGCCAATATAACCAGCAGTTGCTTTGCATCCGCCTCTTGAGCTGGTGCAGGAAGTCATCATAAGGCCGGCAGCAAAAACCATGGCGATAATCAGTAAGCGAGTTTTCATTCTTGTGGTATTTAAAGTTAAACAATACAAACAGTGCGGTTAAACGCGGATACTGCCTGGATTGGCCTTTTCGAAGAGGATGCGGAGCTGTTTTCGGAGAGAGGATGTTGGAGGAGATGTTCAAAGAAACAATAAAAACTTTGTTTATGCAAGTGTCCGGTGCAGGAAAATCTCATTTTCACGCTTTTTTGGGGGAAATAGTTTTATGCTCAACCCCTTAGGTTAACGCTGCCAGCCCTACATTTGCAGCCGCCCCGGCCAGAGCGTCCGGCGGAGCCACCAAATAAACCTGTGCATTATGTTGAAACTGACGCGGCCACTGGCCTTTATCGACCTCGAAACAACCGGCACTAACCTGGGCACCGATCGCATTGTGGAGATTGGGATGATTAAAATATTGCCCGATGGTAACCAGTCGACCAAGCGCAAACTCATCAATCCTGAAATGCCCATTCCGCAAGCATCGGCGGATATACATGGCATCACCGATGAAATGGTAAAGGATGCACCAACATTCAGGCAGGCTGCACCGGATATCCGGCAATTCCTCGACAACTGCGATCTCGGCGGTTACAATAGCAACCGCTTCGATATACCCATGCTGGTAGAGGAATTTCTGCGCGCCGGCGTTGAGTTCGATACAAAAGGGCGCAAATTCGTAGACGTGCAGAAGATTTTTCACATGATGGAGCAGCGCACTTTGTCGGCTGCGTATAAGTTTTATTGCCAGCAAAACCTTGAAGGTGCACACAGCGCAGAAGCCGATGCCAGGGCTACCAAGGAGATTCTCGATGCGCAGCTTGAGCGATATCCGCAGCTCGGTACCACGCTCGACAGCATCCTTAAATTTACCGGCGAAGAAGTGATCGTGGATTTCGCGCGGCGGTTTACGATGGAGAAGGGCGTTGAAGTCTTCAATTTCGGCAAGCACAAAGGCCGCCCGGTAACCGAAGTGCTGAAAGCCGAACCTCAATACTACGATTGGATGATGCGCGGTGATTTCCCCCTGCATACCAAACAGAAACTCACCGAGATACTAAACCGCAGCCTGTTAAAAAAGCAATAATTATCAACGCTTAACAACCTCCTCTGCAAATAGATCAATAAAAAATGTATTTTCGTAGTAAACCACGAAAATCCTGTAACGATTACGCCTGATTTGCAAAAGATTGTAATTATACCAACGTACAACGAGAAGGAAAATATCTCCAATATCGTTAGGGCAATTTTTGCGCTCGAACAGCAGTATCATGTATTGGTGATTGATGACAGCTCTCCTGATGGCACCGCAGATATCGTTCGGGAAATGCAGGATGCTTTCCCTGGCCAGCTTTTCATTGAACAAAGAAAAGGGAAACAGGGCCTGGGAACGGCTTATATCTATGGGTTTCGTTGGGCAGTAGCCAGGGGTTATGAGTATATTTTTGAGATGGATGCTGATTTTTCGCACAATCCAAAAGACCTCGATAACCTGTACGAAGCTTGCGTGAACGGCGCAGATGTGGCAGTAGGCTCGCGTTATGTTAGAGGTGGCGGTAATGTCAATTGGCCCCGCAACCGGATTATACTTTCCAAAGGCGCTTCTTTTTATACAAGGCTGATTATTCAACTGCCGGTAAAAGATCCTACCGCAGGGTTTGTATGTTACCGGCGTGAAGTACTCGAAGCCATCAATCTCAATGAGATCAAGTTTACCGGTTACGCCTTCCAGATAGAAATGAAGTTTGCTGCCTGGAAGCTCGGTTTTGTCATCAGGGAAGTGCCCATCATCTTCCGCGACCGAACCTATGGTGCTTCAAAAATGAACAAGGGCATCGTAAAAGAAGGCATCATCGGGGTGCTCAATCTTCGCTGGCAAAGCTGGTTCAAAGACTATCGCAACCGGGTAAAAAAAACTAATGCCGGTTCCTTTCCCGCTGTTGGCAGTGAGCTGCTGGCAAAGACGAAGCAGTAGTGCGGTAGAAAGTACAAAGTACCAAGTACCAAGACGATCCCTGGTGGCGCGCGTTTCTTCATGACGGGTAAATCCAGCAATCAAAAAATCAAAAAATCAAGAAATTGTCTTGCGCTTTTTTGAAGCGAAGCGATAAAATCCGCGATTACCACATCAGCCATCAGCCATAATGCTGCATCTTTGCGGCCATGCGCAAAGCATTCCTCCAACTGCATCTGGCCGTTTTCCTGGCTGGGTTTACGGGTATATTGGGTCGCCTGATCGAATTGAACGAAGCCATGATTGTGTGGTGGCGGCTGCTGATCAGTTCGGCCACGATGTGGGTGTTGTTTTCATTCACGAAATCATTACAACCCGTTCCTGCCAAAGACCGTTGGCGGATTCTGGGCGTGGGTGTTATTGCGGCGATGCATTGGGTTTGTTTTTACGGGTCGATCAAATATGCGAATGTTTCGGTGGGCCTGGTGTGTTTTTCCGCAGTGGGTTTTTTTACGGCATTGTTTGAACCTTTGTTGCTGCGCACGCGCTTTCGTGTGGCTGAACTACTGCTCGGACTGCTCGTGATGGCTGGTATCTACATCATTTTTCATTTCGACACGCGTTACACCAAAGGGATCATATTCGGACTATTTTCTTCCATGCTGGGCGCCATTTTTCCTGTATTCAACCGTGGACTGATGCAACGCATGAATGCAGAAACGCTCATGACCTGGGAACTTTCCGGCGGGGTGCTCGCCCTCACCTGTCTCCTGCCATTCTATTTAAAAGCAGTGGGACCTGTTCAATATCTTCCTGCGGCGGGTGACTGGCTATGGTTGTTGTTCTTATCCTGGGTTTGTTCCGTATGGGCCTTTCGCTTATCGGCCAACGCACTCAAAAGCATTTCTGCCTTCACGGTAAATCTTTCCTACAACCTCGAACCGGTCTATGGCATTGCACTCGCCTTCCTGGTCTACCACGAAAACCGTGAACTAAACGCTGGCTTTTATGCCGGCTTTGCGGTGATACTGGTAGCGGTGTTGCTGCAAACGCGGCGAGCCCTTAAAGTCGCTAGTCGATAGTCCTTAGTCCTGAGTCCTGAGTCCTGAGTCGGCGCTCCTTACTCGCCAGGCATTTGCCAATCAAAACTGCTCATTAAAACTCTTTGGTCAATAGCGAAGGAGAAGGATATTAACTTGTCAATATACTTACCCATGAGTAGTTTTCTAAAGCGTGAATGGAGTGTCCTGATTCCAAAAAGAATGCTGGATAAGTTCTTAAAAGAAACGACGCTTTATTTTGCAATTGTATTTGCACTATCGCCTGATGAGTAAGTCTTATTGACTGAAGACTAAGGACTAAGGACTACCGACTAAAGACTACCGACTAATGTACCTCACCAAACTCCGCTTCGCAACCGGCAACAGCGTTTCTTCGATGGGGTAGCTAAGGTTGGTTTCAATGCTGTAGACTGCCGGGTTGGGCAGTTCTTTTTTATGGCGGATCAGCTCCGACTTGATGTGTTCGTAGGTGTTGCCAATGCTGCGCTGCCAGTCGGCGATGAACTCGGTGCGGATGGATCGGTATTTCTCGTCGTGCTTCTCAAAAATGCTCAGGCGGTATTGGTAAACCCTGGTATTTTTTCCGGTGCCTCCATTCAAAAAGAAATAGCCTTCGTTGGTTTCGATGGGTATGATGCCGATGGGGCTTATGCGCAGTTTGTCTTCAATGAATTCATACAGCTCTGTACCATTTGTGATGGTTGATTTCATTTTGCCGGCAGAATAGTGAATGATGCTTTCCAATTCTTTCATCATGTCGTCGTCTTCAACAATTTGCTCATACAATAATTGCAGTTTCTCCATCTGAATGCCGGTAAGCCGCTTGGGAAAGTGCTCCTGCAGAAACTTCTTGTTCTCCCGGAAAGCAACCAGGTTATTATAGTGAAAGATTAAGTCGGACAGCTGCGGGTATAGTTTATTCTCGTTAAAGTATCGGTTCACTTCCTGCAGGTAGGCGAGGAGCGTGTACTTTTTTAGTTCAAAATCGATGTAGCCATCGGCAAACCAGGTTTCAGACAAGGATTTCATAACAACTGGGTTTAGATTCTTATAC
>JAGWTK010000697.1 GCA_028876035.1 Bacteroidota bacterium | reverse complement strand
TTTTTTTACCAAATGTCTGGCGAAACTATAGCCAGTAATGGAGCATTCGTGGAAGACGATGGCTTGCGCGCCCTGCAGACTGGCTTTCTTTGTGAGCTGTTCAATTACAGAAAGATTGTAGGCTTTATCTCCGCTGCGGTGCTCAAATTGTACGGTTGCAATTTTGATTGGATTCATGTTGCTGGGTTGAAAGGCCTGAAAGCTTGCTGCCTGGCATACAATTTAAACCAGTTCTGCCTGTATAGAATCTCAATTTACACAGCCGGCGATTTTAGTAGTCCGGCTAGTTAAATAAACGGGAGAGCGTGAAGGGTGACGTGTAAAAAATAAATAAGGCCGCATAGAAATGCAGCCCGCTTTAAAATCCAATATCCTATGAAAAACCGTGGTCAAAATAGTTCGCTGGTTTGGAATGTGCAAGGGTTTCGCAAATTTTATTTTTCGAGGTTGAGTGGTTTAAGAGTTTAAGGGTTCAAAAGTTTAAAAGTTCTTCTGTGTTACAGACATCTAAAAAGGCAGGCTGATGGAAGGTTCCGGGGGATTATCGTGTGCAAAATATAGTATAAACGGTGGCAGGATGACTATTGCAGTGCGGGCCATTCGATGGAAAGAATTACGAAAACGCATCCTCAGAGACCAACCCTTAAACCCTTAAACTCTTAAACTTTTAAACATGTGAAACAATCATATTAAGGAGAAGTACACCCACCAGCCCAATCACCGAAATCGTGCTCTCCATAATCGTCCAGGAAAGAAAGGTTTGCTTCAGGCTGAGCTTGAAGAATTCTTTGTACATCCAGAAACCGGAGTCGTTAATGTGGGAGCCAAACACGCTACCACTGCCTACGGCGAGTACCATTAACTCCGGCGATACCTGGTGTTGGGAGAGTAAAGGTGAAACTACCGCTGCTGCTGTGATCCCCGCAACGGTGGCAGAACCGATCATTACGCGCAGCAATGCGGTTACCAGCCAGGCAAAAACAAGGGGAGGCATATTCCACTTACTGCTGAAAGAGGAAATGTAGTTGCCGGTATTGCTGTCAGTAAGCACTTGTTTGAATACACCGCCTGCGGTAATGATGAGCAGTATCATCGCAATATTGCTGATGGCGGTGTTTAGCCATTGCACTTGTGTATCCATGGGAACCTTCCGCGCAACACCGAATACGAGGAATGCCACCAGCACCGAAATAAACAGGGCGATCGTGGTATTGCCGGTGAATTGAAGTATGGTTTTTACCGAACCATCGGGCAGGAAATTATGGGCCACCAATGATAGGGTGATTAATATAACGGGCAGCAGGGCCACCAGGAAACTGGGCCAGGCGGCAGGTAGATCCTTTGTTGCTTTTTGATCCACTGCCACCGGTGGTTCAATGGGAGAGATGCGTACCAATGCACGACCCAATAAAGGCCCCGCCACAATAACAGCAGGAATGACGATACAGAGTCCGTACAGCAATGTCTTACCGGTATCTGCCCTGAAGGCGTTCACGAGTACGGTCGGACCCGGATGCGGTGGTAAGAAACAATGCGTGGTGCTGAGTGCCGCAGCCATCGGAATCGCAATGTATAAAAGGGGCAGCCCTGTTTTTCTTGCCAGCATGAATACCAGCGGCACAAGAATTACAAAGCCGGCGTTGTAATACAAGGGTAAGCCAATCAGGAAACCGGTGAGCATCACGGCCCATTGCAGTTTCTTTTCACCAAATGCATGGATGAGGGTGGTAGCGATCTTTTCGGCCGCCCCGCTTTCTTCTAATATCTTT
>JAGWTK010000696.1 GCA_028876035.1 Bacteroidota bacterium | reverse complement strand
ATTATCTTGCGGATGCGCCGGCGTTACAGCCCTTTTATGGTTTGCGGCCAGATAAAGAAGGTATAAAATCGGCGATCGAAGCAAGAAAACAGTTTCCCCAGCAAAGAAAAGTATTGGTAGAGGCGCTGCAGGAACAGTATCAGTCCGTTCAAACCAGCGCAACCGTACAGCAGAACATTCTTTCGCTGGGGGCAGACAATACATTCACCGTAACAACGGCGCACCAGCCGGCGATATTCACCGGTACGCTTTATTTTATTTACAAGATCCTGCACGTTATCCGCATCGCCGAATGGTTAGAAAAGGAGCTGCCCGGAAACCGTTTTGTGCCGGTGTATTATATGGGCAGTGAGGACGCTGATTTGGAGGAGTTGGGAAATATCTGGCTCAACGGCGAGAAATTAAGCTGGCCCACCAAACAAACGGGCGCCGTGGGCAGGATGCAGCCAAAAGGACTGGAGCAATTGATCAACCGGATAGACGGTGAATTGTCGGTACAGCCATTTGGTCCGGAACTGATTGCCATCCTGCGGTCGTGTTACGAACACAGTGATTCCATACAAACCGCCACCTTTAAACTGGTAGATACCTTGTTCGCGCGTTTCGGGCTCGTAGTGCTGATACCGGATAATGCCGCCTTCAAGCGCCTGCTTGCCCCTGTTTTCAAAGATGATTTGCTGCACCAAACCGCCTCCGCACTTGTTACTGAAACCACTGCAGCCCTGGAAAAACATTACAAGGTGCAGGCGCATCCACGCGCGATTAATCTTTTCTACCTGGATGCGGGACTTCGTGCGCGGATTGAAAAAGAGGGTACTGAATGGATCGTAACGGGAACCAATAAACGATTTTCGGAAGCGCAGTTGATGGAGGAGCTTGACCTTTTTCCGGAACGATTTAGTCCGAATGTTATTCTGCGGGGCGTCCTGCAGGAAACCATTTTGCCGAATATACTTTTTGTCGGTGGCGGGGGAGAACTGGCCTACTGGATGGAGCTGAAGAAAGTGTTTGCACAGTATAAAGTGCCATATCCCATACTCGTACTCCGCAATTCGTTTTTGGTAGTAGAAAGCAAATGGAAAGATAAAATAGCCAGACTTGGATTTACTGAAAAGGATTTTTTTAGCAGTGAACAGGAACTCCTGACCCGCCTGATACTGCAAAATACACCAGGTGGCTTACGGCTGGAAGAGGAACTGGATGCCATCAAAGGATTTTATACGGCATTGAAGCAAAAGGCCGGCGCAACCGATAAGACCCTGGAACAGCATATTGAAGCACTTCGCGCCAAGGCAACACGGCCGCTCTACGAACTGGAGAAAAAAATGCTGCGCGCCGAAAAAAGAAAATACAAAGACCAGCAGCGACAAATACAACGTATCCGCCAGGTCTTATTCCCCAATAATAGCCTGCAGGAGCGCGTCGACAATTTTATGCCTTTTTACGCTCATTGGGGCAGTGCCTTTATTGATCTTCTTTATCAACACTCACTCACTTTGGAACAGGAATTTGTTATTCTTAGAGAAGCGGAATAACCTGCAAATGCGTCAGTGCGTTGCCTCGCAAGTGAAATAAAATTGGCGGATTTCCTGATTCACCTGTGTCAGCTGTTCCCCAAGACTGTTCTTACAACCATTATGCATAAACATAGTGGTTTTGCATGGTGAACAATGAACCGGGAACCCAGAACCATAAATGCTTACTACGAAGTTTTGCCCACCTCGCTTTGACAATTGACTAAAGACTTACGACTACCGACTATTGCCACCCCAGC
>JAGWTK010000695.1 GCA_028876035.1 Bacteroidota bacterium | reverse complement strand
GTGTTTATGGCCGACTGGGTAGAGTAGGTGCCGTGCCAAATGAAATTTTTGAGTTTGCCCTGCTGCGGTTAGTTTTGTCAAACTAAATACAATCATATGTATACTGGTCTTTTGCACCTGCACAATTTGCTCCGCTGGGTAATCCTGATACTGTTATTGGTAGCGATCGTGCAGTCTTTTTCTGCAAAAAACAACCCAGGTTCGGGAGGTTTGAAGAAAACCAGTTTGTGGTTGTTGATAGCGGCGCATACGACTTTAATTATAGGTATCTACCAGTGGTTTGCGGGTGAACTTGGTTTTAAACTGATTCAGCAAAATGGTTTTGGCGAGGTAATGAAGAATGCAGCCAGCCGGTTTTGGGCGGTAGAACATCTAACGGGTATGCTTATTGGCATAGTGCTTATTACCATCGCCCGGGGCAAGGTGAAACGCGGTAATGCCGGGGCCGCTTCCTGGCTGTACGTTGTTGCGCTGCTGATTATACTGGCTTCTGTTCCCTGGCCTTTCCGTACAGGTATTGGTCGCCCCTGGTTTCCCGGTATGTAATTGAACCGCTTTCAGCAAGGGTTTCGGCTTTTCGACCCGGATACGGGAGCAGAAGACTATCTTTATACTATTAGTTAGCTTCATGTGGCGCCCGTTCAACCATCACAGATGTCTGTTTCTTTTCATTGTCGCAGGCCTTTACGCGCCCTGCTGTATCGGCCAGTGCGACTCGGCCTATTTTTCCATCGACGCAACGGAGAGTGTTCAAAAACTTCACGACAGGCTGGTGACTCTGGAAAGTCCGACCAATGCCTACGAATTAAGACTCAACTACGAAAACATCACGGGCTACTTTCTGGGCAAGGGAAATCAAACTGAATCGATTCGATTTGAACTCAATAAGCCGGTGTACCGCATCCGCATTGTAGGGCGGGCATTGGGTGCCGCGCAGCTCCGCGTTGAATACTTTGTATTGCATGTAAACGATCTGGTTCATCCAATTCAATTTGACGAAATCATTACACCGGATCCGGATTTCGGTTCCGCCTGCGTTTTAGAGCCAGATGGCAGTTTGAAAGGTGATCCTGTGAACAAGGGCGACGGGTCCTTTATTTTTAATTTTACTTTACCTGCTGGTATCAATAGTTTTACAATTATCGACTCGGTCGCAAGCCTGAACCCGGAAGGTGCTGTTTTTGATGTGCAGATTTATGATAAATGTCCGCGCGATACCAGCACTGCGATTGTTCCCCTGCGTTTTCATGTTCCCAATTCTTTTTCTCCCAACGGCGATGGTCGCAACGATTATTTTAAGCCGGTGATTACCGGAACAATTGCCCAGTATGAATTTACTGTTTACAATCGTTGGGGGCAGGCCATTTTTACAACCAAAGATCCATTGCTGGGCTGGGACGGAAAACAAAAGGGTCAATGGCAGAGCGCCGGTGTCTACCTATGGGTCTGCCGCTATCGGGGGGCGGTCGGTGTTTCAAAGGAAGAGCGTGGTACCGTTTTGCTGGTACGCTGAGAGGAAGCTCCTGGCTATCAGGCTTTGGCTGTTGGCTTTGTGTGCACTGCGTCGATTCGAAATGTAAACATGAGATGTCAAAACCAGGCGGTCCGTTGCCAACTCGAATTGCTAAAAGCTAACTGCTAAAAGCCAAAAGCTAATAGCCAACAGCTAAAAGCCAACAGCTAATAGCCAACAGCTAATACCTGACACCTCCCTTCCCCCTTGCCCCCAATTCAATCACTTCACAATCTTTGATATCACTACCGTCGATGGAGA
>JAGWTK010000133.1 GCA_028876035.1 Bacteroidota bacterium | reverse complement strand
TTTCACTTATCATATCAATGATGTCATTGAATGATATGCGCACTGAACGGTCATGCAAACCGTCGTAACAAACCCAGTAACCAGATTTACTCTTTGGCAGCTTGTCCCCGTGACCAGCGTAGTAAATGACTAGATTGTGCGCAATTGGATCTTTTGCTAATCGGCTTGCGTCGACCAGCTCGTCCAAGGCTTGGAAAATACTTTGTCTAGTAGCTTGCTCATCTAATAGAGGACTTGCACCAAGATTGACAAAACCATACTTCGCTTCTAGGACAGACATGACCTGCTCCGCGCCTTTACGAGCATTGCTTAAATCCTTATGTGGAGCACCCTTAACTTTGTCAATGCCAATAATCAACATTTTATTTCCTCTGCTCATAAGCGATGATGTAAAATTAGTGCAGGTCCGTACGAACCTTAACTATTAGCAAAACGATGTATTGAATTTGATAGTAATCGAAAGATGCGAAAGCTGATATTATTTATTTTTTGCTTAAGTCAGAAAGCTTTGCCACTGACTAGGCTTTTCTTACCCTGGTGTGTTGGATAAGTTTCATACAATCGCAGTTAGGGTCACTTCCGAAAGTTAAGGCTTCCTGGCATTTTCGGGCCGATAAATTTGTCCGAAAATGCCGGGCGAAATCAATAAACAAAAAGCCGCCCATTGGCGGCTTGAACAGAGTTTGTTAAAGTAGCATCAATCCATCGACGACACCGATCCACTCCCATGAATATTGCTGTTCACTTTAGGAGAGCCCTTATAATGAATATCACCACTGCCCGATACTTCTGCTTCGAGGGATTCACTCGCATACACATTGGCATCGCCGCTGCCATGAATCGATACTTTGGCAGTTTCAGCTTTCAGGTCAGCCGCGTTCACATCGCCGCTGCCATGAATCGAGGCAGATACATCTTTGCTTTCGCCGCGTAACTCAATATCCCCGCTGCCATGCGTCTCCATGTTTACGGAAGGCGCATCAAGCGAAAGGGCAATATCACCACTGCCAAAAACCTGGATGTCTATTTTTTCTTTGGCGGATATTTTGCCGCTAGACTTGATATCACCTGAGCCATGGGCTTCGATGCGATTGAGTTCCGGTACCGTCACATACACCTTCGCGTGGTCAAAATCAATAAAGCTGATGCTTTCTTTGAATCGTACATGAAGCGTACCGTCTTCTATCACAGTTTCGATATACTTAATTACGTCATCATCCGCTTCCACTTTGATAGATTGTGGCCCCTGCGCGAGTTCAATATCGATTGAACCATGACTCTCCACCGCGGTAAAATTGCCCACACTCCGCTGCTCGGAAGTCTGGTGCGCATCACCGTTGTGCCGGCGGTGACGGAAACGACAGGAGGGAGCGATAGCGATAGCTGCAATGAGGATGATTATAATCTTCTTCATAATAGTTTTTATTTGGGTGAAGGGTATGGGGTCAGGGGTAAGCGTCAATATCGTTTAAAACGAGGATGTATCTCATAAGTTGGAACAAACCGCCCACCCCCTACCTCTCGCCTCTTGCCGACTTACAACTTAAAACTTAGAACTTACTCAGCTTTCCGCACACTACCCGCCCCGCTCACATGCTGCTCCACATTGGTAGCGCCGCCTTTGTAATTGATATGACCGGCCCCACTTACTTCCGCCTGCAGTTTCATGCTGGCAAATACATCGGCATCACCTGCACCGGAGATATCTACTTTGGTGGTTTCTGCTTTTAAGTCGAAGCAATGCGCTTTACCTGCACCCGTGAGGGTAAGATCAAAATCCTTTGTCTCCCCTTTTAAATCCACATCGCCCGCACCGGATACATCGGCTTTGATCGCCGGGGCGTTTGCTTCCATACGAATGCTGCCTGCACCGGTTACCTCCAAATCCATGCTTTCCGTATTCACAATCTTGTTTTCACCAATGATATTGCAGGCACCGGATACATCAATCGAATTGTAGACCGTGGCACTCACATAGGCTTTGATTTTTCCGGTCGGACGAAGGTTATAGCCTTCCTTGGTTTTGATGATCACCCGGTCGCCCTGCTGCGCCACCATAATATACTGCTGCAGGTTATCATCTGTTTCAATACGCACTGGCTTTGTATCACCTTGCGAAACATATAGGTCGATGGCTCCCGACACTTCTACATTTTTAAAGCTGCTCACGGAATGTTCCGTTGTTTTTATGTTGCCGTTCCCGCGCACCCGCTTTCCGAACATATAGCCGCAGGAGCTGAGGGTGGTTACGGCGAGGAAAAGAATAAGAAGTTGTTTCATGTTGCTATTTTTTGCGAAGCATAAAGATTGAACATTTCGTTCAATCGGTGAAATGGATTGTGATAATTGGACGAGGGCCGGGGCCGGGAGGTTACAGTTCTATTAGAATTTCCGGTTCAATGGGCTAACAATAATTACGCTGGATATCAACAAGTTTGCCGTTCCGTTCGTAAACGCGGTTTTTGTACCTTCGCGCCATCTATGACGGAAAAGATCATCATCCTCGATTTTGGCAGTCAGTATACCCAACTGATCGCCCGGGCCGTTCGCGAGGCCAATGTATACTGCGAAATCACTCCTTTTCATAAACCCATCGAATATTCTGATTCATTAAAAGGCATTATCCTTTCGGGGTCGCCTTTTAGTGTGAATGACAGCAATGCACCCATCGTTGATGTAGCTGCCATTGTAGCCAAACTACCGGTACTGGGCATTTGCTACGGCGCCCAGCTGACTGCAAAAACTTTAGGTGGCCGCGTTGAAAAAAGCAATAAGCGTGAATATGGCCGGGCCCAGCTCCAATTGTCCAAACCCGATGTGCTCTTACAAGACGTAGACGATCGTAGCCAGGTGTGGATGAGCCATGCCGATACAATCCTGGAAATCCCCAAAGGATTTGAAATCCTTGCCACCACCGAAAGCATTCCCGTTGCTGCGTTTACCGCCAATGGTGGTTTCAACCATCCGCTCTATGGATTGCAATTCCACCCCGAAGTATACCATTCTGCCGAAGGCAAGAAAATATTGAAGAACTTCCTGGTATCGATTTGTGGTTGTAAACAAGACTGGACTCCGGCTCATTTTATCACCGACACCGTTGAAGCACTCAAAAAGCAAATCGGCAACCGGCATTGCGTAATGGCATTAAGCGGCGGCGTGGATTCTACCGTAGCTGCTACGCTGATCCACTGCGCTATTGGCGATCGACTGCACGGCATTTTTGTCGACAACGGCGTGCTGCGCAAAGATGAATTCGAAAATGTGCTAAAGACCTACGCGCAGATCGGACTGAATGTAAAAGGCATCGATGCCAAACAACGTTTCTACGATGCCCTCGCCGGCAAATCAGATCCCGAAGCCAAACGCAAAACCATCGGCAGCCTGTTCATCGATATTTTCCAGGAAGAAGCGAAAAAATTACCGGGTGTTGAATTACTCGGACAAGGCACCATCTACCCCGATGTAATCGAAAGCGTATCCGTACACGGCCCTTCTGTTACGATCAAATCACACCACAACGTTGGCGGACTACCCGAACACCTGCACCTCGAACTCGTAGAACCACTTCGATCCTTGTTTAAAGACGAGGTGCGCAAAGTGGGCCGTGAACTGGGCGTTCCCGCAGACATGATTGACCGTCATCCCTTCCCCGGCCCGGGCCTGGCCATCCGCATCCTGGGTGAGATCACCGCTGAAAAAGTTGCCTTGCTACAGGAAGCCGACCATCGCTATATCCAGGGACTAAAAGATAACAACCTCTATGCAACGGTTTGGCAGGCCGGCGCCATCTTACTACCGGTTAAAAGTGTGGGGGTAATGGGCGACGAAAGAACCTATGAGTATACGGTAGCGCTGCGTGCCGTGACTTCAGTAGATGGGATGACGGCCGACTGGGCTCATCTTCCCTATAGTTTCCTGGCCCATATTTCCAACGAAATCATTAACAATGTCCGCGGCATTAACCGTGTAGTGTACGATATCAGCAGCAAACCGCCGGCCACCATCGAATGGGAATAGACCCCCTATTATAATTTTTTGAGATGAAAAAAGCCCTGCTGCCTGTATTTGCCTTAATGTTTACCGCCACTTTCCTCCCGGTGCACTTGTTCGCACAGGCAAAAGACAGTACCCATACCCGTTATACGGTCGCTGTTTTTGCCCCGCTCTACCTCGACTCAGCCTTTGACCCGGCCGGACAATACCGGTATGATAAAAACTTCCCGAAGTTTATTACACCCGGACTGGAATTTTACGAAGGAATCAAATTGGCCGCCGATTCACTGAAAACAGAAAAGGTCGAGCTCAATATTGAGATATTTGATACACGCTCGGCTACCCAAAACCTGCAACAGCAATTGAACACACCTGCGCTCGAACACGCAGGTTTGATCATCGGTCATGTTACCCCTACCGAAGCAAAAACCCTGGCCGAAGCAGCCCTGCGAAAAAATATTCCTTTCATCAATGCCAACCTGCCCAACGACGCCGGCATCGCCCGTAACCCATCGCTGGTTATTCTCAACTCTACCCTGCAAACCCATTGCGAAGGCATCTACCGCTACCTGCAAAAAAATTACGGCACTTCCAATGTGATCTTTTTTCGTCGCAAGGGCCAGATGGAAGACCGCCTGCAAAGCTATTTCACCGAAGTAGAAAAAAACACGCCCAGCGTAAAACTCAAATCGAAGTTTGTAATGCTCGACGATAGTAAACCGTTCAGCCTGGACAACCATCTCGACAGCACCCGGCTCACCGTTTGCGTCGTAGCAAGTATGGATGAAAACTTTGGCCGAACCATCGCGCAACAACTCTCGGCTTCGCTCGAAAAATTTCCTGCCCTGCTGGTGGGCATGCCCACCTGGGACGCGATCATCGATTTTAACCGGAAAGAATACAAAGACCTGAATATCGTATACAGCACACCGTTCTACAACGCAAAGACCGATAAAACGAGCAACTCGATCACCAACTACTTCAAAACATTCCTTTACGCACGCCCCAGTGATATGGTCTTTCGCGGCTATGAATGCATGTACCGTTTCGGCAAATTGCTGGTCGACAAAGGCAGCAACCTCAACAGCAGCATCGGCGAGAAAAAGTACAAACTGTTTACCGACTGGGACATACAGCCCGTGCTCGACAAACAAACCATGGCCCTCGACCACTTCGAAAACAAAAAACTCTACTTTGTTAAAAAAATGAATGGACAGGTAATTGGTGTGAACTGATTACTCGCCCTGAACCATTCTTTCGCCCTGTTGTTACCCTTGCATGTCTGCCAAAGGCAATAAATCATTCCTTCCCTCCAAACCCTGCGCGCATTGCGGCCGGCCGATGGTATGGCGAAAAAAATGGGCAAGGAATTGGGAGGAGGTAAAGTTTTGTAGTGAGAAATGCCGAAGGCAGTTTAAGGGTTTAAGAGTTCCTCTGTGCAACAACATCCCAGGGGGGGGGCGGCTTACTGAAGGTGACTGAAATAGACGTTGCGCACAGCGCTGTAATATTTTGCGACAAAGGCACGACCGGACAGGGCAGAAACTCCGCATAAAGAACCTTTAAACCCTTAAACTTTTAAACTTTTAAACATAGAATGTCCTTGATACGTGTAACCGACCACGGCCTCTACTGTCCACAAGGCGATTTCTACATCGACCCCTGGAAGCCGGTGCGCAAAGCTGTAATCACGCACGCGCACAGTGATCATGCGCGATGGGGTTCGCAGGAATACCTCTGTCACCACGATACCAAACCATTGCTGCAACTGCGATTAGGCGACAACCACTATCAAAGCATTGGCTGGAACGAAACGATCTTTTTGAATGGTGTTCAGTTGAGTCTGCATCCGGCCGGACATGTCATTGGATCTTCACAGGTGAGGCTGGAATATGGTGGCGAGGTTTGGGTCGTAAGCGGCGATTATAAAACAGAGAACGATGGCATCAGCGGCGCCTTTGAACCGGTTCGATGCCACTGCTTTATCACCGAGTCAACCTTCGGGTTGCCCATCTACCAATGGAAAAACCAGGAGACAATATTTGCGTCCATACGGCAATGGATACACGAAAACCAGGCTGCCAAACGAACGAGCTTGCTGCTGGCTTACAGCCTGGGCAAGGCGCAGCGATTGATTCACGGATTGGCGAACTGCGTAGACCAGGTATATGTGCATGGCGCTGTTTTCAATACACAACAGGCACTTCAAAATGCCGGATTCAAATTCCCCCCTACGATTAAAGTGAGCGCCGATATTCCCCGCGAACAATACCACCGCAACCTCGTCATTGCACCGGGCTCTGCGGCGGATAGCCCCTGGATAAAAAAATTACAACCTGTTTCCATCGGTGTATGCAGTGGATGGATGCAGGTACGCGGCAACGCAAGACGAAGAAATGTAGACGCTGGTTTTGCATTGAGTGACCATGCCGACTGGCCCGGCCTCATAGCTGCTGTAAAAGCAACGGGTGCTGAAAAAGTATTGGCAACCCATGGCTTCCAGGCGGCCTTCAGCCGGTACCTGAATGAACAGGGCATCGAAGCCGCGGAAATAAAAACGGCTTTTGGCGACGACGAAGAAGAAAGCAGTAACGCAACCAGCACTGAACCCGCAAATGATAACGATGCCTGAAATGGAACAGCCAACAATGAAACAGGATACATTATCACCGGCCGCCGATGGTATGACCCTCTTCACTACACTTGTAGTGCAATTGGGTAAGGCCACCAAAACCAACGACAAACTGGCGGCATTGTCCGGTTATTTTCAGCAAGCACCCGAAGAAGACAAAGTTTGGGTGATTGCCATATTTAGCGGTAGAAGGCCCAGGCGTATTGTGAATGCAGGTTTACTCAAAGCCTGGTGCATGGAACGGTCGGCCATCGCCGAATGGTTGTTCGACGAATGCTACCACACCGTGGGCGATTTGGCAGAAACAATTGCTTTGCTGCTTCCCGAAACGAACCTTGTTGCAGAACCGAAATCGTTGTCGTGGTATATCAACCAGCTGGCATCCCTGCAGAAGGCAACAGAGGAAGACCGCAAAGCATTCATCACCGGCAGCTGGTCTTCGATGAACCGCGAAGCACAATTCGTATTCAACAAACTTATCACCGGCGGATTCCGGATTGGCATATCCCAAACAAGTATGGTCAATGCGCTCGCGCAATCCATATCACTGCCTGCCACGGTTATCGCACACCGGATTAGCGGCAACTGGGACCCTGCGCAGGTATCATTTGCAGGTTTGCTGGGTGAGGAATCAATACAGCAGGATATCTCCAAGCCCTATCCGTTCTTCCTGGCCTATGCGCTCGAAGACACACCGGAGCAACTGGGAAAACCGGAAGAATGGCAGGCGGAATGGAAATGGGATGGTATTCGCGGACAACTCATCTGCCGCAATGGCGAATTGTTCGTTTGGAGCCGGGGCGAAGAACTGATGACCGAAAAATTTCCGGAATACCATGCACTGCGCGAACAGCTGCCGGATGGTATTGTGATGGATGGAGAAATTATTCCCAGTGTGGATCAAAAGCCACTTCCCTTTGCCTTGCTGCAAACACGAATCGGTCGAAAGAACCTTTCAAAGAAACAACTGCAGGAAACCCCCATCACCTTTTTTGCCTATGACCTGCTGGAATGGAATGGCACCGATATCCGCGAGCAACCACTGGAAGAAAGGCGAAGGCTACTGGAAGACATTGTAGAAGGGCTGCGCCATCCCGCGCTGATCCTATCGCCCAAAATTATTTTCAGCGATTGGGAACAACTTACCGGCATGCGTGCATTATCGAGAGAGCAGGGTGCTGAAGGACTGATGTTAAAACGAAAAAGTTCGGCTTACCAGTCGGGCCGCAAAAAAGGCGACTGGTGGAAATGGAAAATCGATCCACTGGTGATTGACTGCGTAATGATCTATGCCCAAAAAGGACATGGCAGAAGAAGCAATTTGTATACGGACTACACCTTTGCGGTACGGGATGGCGATAAACTCGTAAGTTTTACAAAAGCATATTCCGGGTTAACCGATAAAGAATTTGCAGAAGTAGATCGTTTCGTGCGACAGCATTCGATCGAGAAATTCGGGCCGGTGCGTACGGTAAAGCCTGAACTCGTATTTGAGATTGCGTTCGAGGGTATTGCGGCTTCGTCGAGACATAAGTCGGGTGTAGCCCTGCGATTCCCGCGCATGAACCGCTGGCGCAAAGACAAGAAGCCAGATGAAATTAATACACTGGATGATCTGCGGCAGATGCTGGCCATGTATGGAAACAAGAAAGCGGATTAATGCTGTTACCCAGCAGAAGGCAGGCTGCGGCAAAAACGGAACAACATGATCAGGTCTTCGAGATCGTTGAAATTCGTCTTGTGCGTTTTGAGGTAATTGCGAATCGCAACTGCATGTTGCGGCAGCCGCTGCAGCAGGTATTCTTTCCCGGCCCTTGAGAAGTGCCCGTAGCTATCCCCCATGTAAAACAACTCTTTCGCGTACATATGTCCCTTGCCCTTCTCGCCGATATTGTATACCTGCCCGTTCCCGGCGAAATAATCATTGGTCATAAAACTCTCTTTCTCCATCGACACCACCGGCCCTCCGTCATTTCCTTTAATAGCCGTGATCACCTGGTGAAAAGCCAGGATAACGCCGTGGGTAGAATCGATGGATTGCAGGTATCCCCTTTTGTAGTAGTAGTAGCGGCTGCCATTGAGCTGAATAAAATCGACTGAATCGACCGCTGCCAGCGCCATCGTATCACCCTCCCTCGAGATAAAGTGCATCTCATCGAGCGTGATATTATAGTTAAACTGGCCGCCCACCACCAGCCCGTTTCGATAGATAATAGTCGCTTCTGAAAACGCAGGATACCGGTATACACCCACTACATGGATGGAAATATCGCCGTTGGCATGTTGCTGGAAAGTTTGTGCATTGGCTGCACTACCGGACGCAATACCTGCCATTAGGAGCGTATAGAATAAGTGGCGAAACATAAGCGGGAACTTACAATAGCAATCGCGCTATCCTAAGTTACTACGCTAAATCGGCATTAAAGGTTGTGCTGGTCCATTTTATTCTCCGAGCCATTCTTTGAAACCTCCGACCCGCTCACGGCTCACGAGGGTTTCGGCTTCTGCGGGCAGACTAAGCTCGAGTTTTAACCGGCCACCCAACCATTGATGGACTTTCAGGACTGCATCTATGTTCACCAGCAACTGCCGGTTAATGCGGTAAAATTGACTGGGCTGCAGCTTTTCTTCCAGCTGACCAAGACTGGTCTCCAACAGGTATTTATTTC
>JAGWTK010000132.1 GCA_028876035.1 Bacteroidota bacterium | reverse complement strand
TCCCAGGCATATTTTACAGTCGTTAACCTGCAACACAAAAACGAAGACTATATTAACTCCTTTGCCCCCGTGCGGTTGCTGCTGATATCGCTCATAGGTTGTGGATTCATGATACAGGTGGGGCACTGGTTACAAAAAACCGGGTTTCTAAAATGGCTGCGGGTCATTGGATATCATTCGCTGTACATCTACCTCATGCACCTGATTGTAATTGCTGGTGCACGTGTGATTATGGCGCATGTGCTGGGAATTAAAAATGTGCCGGTTATATTGTTCTTTGCGGTTGGACTGGGTGTAACGATTCCTATCATCATTTATAATCTGTGCACCCGGCTCCATGCCTGGTGGCTTTTCTCGTTGAAAAAACCAGAAGCAGAAATACGACATTATGCTGCGATGGATGCAGCTGTATAATTGCTAACGGTTAAACACCTTATGAAACATCAGTTTATCAAAGGCCGTGATATTGTAATGTTCAGCTTCCAGTCGTGGGACAGCGACATTGGCAGCAATTTCAAGGATATGGCTTTAGAACTGGCCAGGAACAACCGCATCCTTTTTATCAACCGCGCGCTGGATCGCAAAAGCCTGTGGAGCCGGCGCAAAGACCCGGTTACGCAATCCCGGCTGGACAGTATTAAAACAGGCAAAGGCGAACTGGAACTGGTGGCGCCAAATATTTGGGTTCACAATCCGCGCATTTTGATGGAATCGATCAACAGCATTCCATTCGCCGGATTGCATGACTGGTTGAATAAATGGAACGGTAAACGCCTGGCGGCTGAGATCAACAAGGCCATTGTTCGGACTGGCTTCCGGGATACACTGCTGATCAATGACAATGATTTTATCCGGGGCTTTTACCTGAAAGATTATATACCCTGTACCGAATATATCTTCTACATCCGTGATTACATGATTGCAGTGGACTTTTTCAAAAAACATGGTCCAAGACTGGAAAGGGGCTTGATGGTCAGGGCAGATCTTGTTGTTGCCAATTCGGAATACCTCGCCGGCTACGCCCGCAAAGTGAACCCGCAAAGTTTTTATATTGGCCAGGGTTGCGATTTTTCGCCGTTTGTCCGGGAAAATTACCCGGTGCCCGACGACTTGCAAACAATACCCCATCCCATTATCGGCTATACCGGCTTCGTGAGCGCATGGCGTATTGATACAGCGATTCTCGAACATATAGCAACCTCACTGCCTGCTTGCCAGCTGGTATTGGTAGGTCCGGTCGACTGGATGTTCAAAAAAGAGGCGCTTGAGCGCCTGCCGAATGTGCATTTTCTCGGTGGTAAACCACCGGCCGCGCTTGCAGGCTACATAAACCAGTTCGATATTTGCATTAACCCGCAAATTGTAAATGATATTACAAGGGGAAATTATCCCCGCAAAGCCGACGAATACCTTGCCATGGGGAAGCCGCTGGTAGCAACGCGCACAGAGGGAATGAAGATGTTTGAGGCATGCTGTTTTCTGTGCGACAACAAAGAAGAATATGTTGAAAAAATTCAATGTATCCTGGACGACACCCAAAATCAGAACAACGACACAATAAAAGAAGCAAGACGTGAGTTTGCCTTATCGCATACCTGGGAAGAAAGTATAGGTATGCTGGGAGATGCGTACCACGCTTTTGTTCAAAGAAAGACATCATGAGTAATCAGCATTTTGAGAACCGGATGATGCGGATACTGTCGACATTGTTCGCGTTTGTATTTTGTTTGTACATGTTCTTAAAGTTTTTATTCGATTAACCCCGCACGGATAAGGGATTAGTATGCGCAGTTTGTATAAAAACATATCGTCGCCGGCGTTGAACTGGATGAAGGAATATTTCTTTATCCGGCGCATGAACTCCTGGCCCGGTTGGATCGTGATGGCACTGCTGGGCATTGGCCTTGCCTTCCTGAGTGCATTTGTGAATCCGAAACTGCCGTTGCTGGCCGCAGGAAGCCTGGTGGGTCTGCTGTATGTGTTGGCATGTATCCGTTATCCCGAGTTTGCTTACTATGCATTCATTTACTCTATACTTACGTTTACCCTTCCTGCGCGTGTAGCGGGTATCAACCTGCCGCTGGGTCCGTTGATTGAAGGCTCGGGCTACCTGGCAGCGCTATCCATTCTTGCCGCGCAATACCGGAACCGGGTCAACAGCCGCGATTTCTGGAAGACGCCCTTATCGATCATGATGATCGTGATTACCCTTTACCTGTTTCTCGAAGCATTCAATCCTGAGATTGGCAGCCGGGAGGGATGGTTCAACTACTTCCGGAAACAGATACTGTACATGATCTTTTATTACATCAGTTTCCTGATGCTGGATTCGATAGAGAAGATTCGCCGCTTTATCAAATTCTGGATCTACGCTGCCTTATTGGTTGCCCTATGGGGAATTAAGCAGCAATGGTTCGGCTTCACAGCCTACGAAGACGCGTGGATACACAGCGACCCCAATATCGCTTCCTTACTTTTCCAGGGTGGTATGTTCAGAAAGTTTTCGATTATGCCCGACCCCGCATCGTATGGCGTACTGGTAACTTCCTCCGCTGTGCTTACCCTGGTACTGGCGGTTCGAACGCCTTCGAAAAAGCTGCGTAACAAGCTGCTGTTCGTCACCATCATCTTTATCGTTTCCTCCGGCTACTCCGGAACGCGCACCTGCAACGCCATGCTGGCAGGCGGAATTTTAGCCTATGGCATTTTTACCCTCAATGAAAAACGCACCATACGCGTGTTGCTGACGGCCATCTTTGCCGGGCTCTTTCTGTTCCTTGGCCCCTTTCGGAACACGCCCGTTATTGCGCGCGCCAGCACCACTTTTGCCTCGAATAAAGACGCATCCCATATCCTGCGCGACGTGAACCGGCACAATGTGCAACCCTATGTGTATGCACATCCCATTGGCGGCGGCCTGCAAACCTGTGGTGAAGAAGGGCTTCGCTTTTATCCCGGTCATCCTTTGGCTGGATTTCCGCCCGATAGCGGTTATACCAAGACGATGGTAGAACAAGGATGGATAGGGCTTGCACTTAACCTGATTTTCTTCTTTATTGTGCTGCAAACCGGTATCCAGGGCTTTTTCAACGCGAGGAAACCAGAGATAAAAACACTGTACATGGCGCTGAATGTTTGCTTTTTTTCAGTCGCTGTTGGTCAGTATTCGCAACTCGCGATCGCGCAATACCCCCAATACCTGATTTTTCTGGCCACCTTGGTGATATTTTATAAATTGAAAGAATATGACAAACAACCTCCTGAAACCGCTGTTGGGTAGCGTCCGGACCGCACGGATACTAACAGCCTGTTGCCTGCTGCTCGCTACTACCGGGTATGCACAAACGAATGCACCGGCAAATGCAGTAACCTCGGGTGTACGCCAGGCTGATAAGGCCATGGACATCCGGGAGCGACTGGTACAACTGGCTATGCAAAATCCCAACTATGAAGTAGCGGATCGCAAAGTAGCCATCGCCGGCTATCAGGTGAATAAAGCAAAAGGCAGCTGGTTAAGCGCAGTTGCAGTACAGGGTAACGTAAATGAATTTACATTACAAGGGTCCAAAACAAACCCGAATACCGGAGTTACGACCAACCCGGGTGCGCTGTACCCAAAGTACAATATAGGCGCCACCATTCCGCTTGATATGTTCAGCAGCAAGAAGAATGATATCAAGATTGCCAAGGAAAATTTATCCATCGCGCAGGCCGAAAAAAACCAGCGATTCCGTGAGATAAAAGCAGAAGTACTGACCAAGTATGAAGATTACCTGCTGGCCCAGCAAAAACTGGAATTCCAGAGCCAGGTAACCCAGGACGCCCGCACCGCTTATCTCGCTGCAGAGAAGGACTTCCAGGAAGGAGCCATCAAACAGGAAGATTATAATAAGAGCTACCGTGGCTATACCGAAGAAAAAATGAAGCAGGCAGAGTTTCTCCGGAATTACAACGTGGTAAAGCTCGACCTGGAGAAAATGATTGGCATTTCGATGGATGAGCTCTTAAAGAAATAATAGCAGCCCTCACCCTACTACCGCAGATGAAGAAGTACATCCCCCTGATTGCCGGTCTTGCTTTTGTAGCAGGCCTTACCGCTGTGATTGAGTATTTGTCGATGCGCAACACGGGCGGGCATTTTTGTTATCCGCTGGATGACACCTTCATCCATATGGCGGTTTCCAAAAACCTGGCGCAATACGGCAACTGGGGTATCACTGCATCCTGTTTTGTTTCAACCTCATCGTCTCCGCTTTTCACATTGTTGCTGGCCTTTTTTTTCAAACTGTTTGGCACCAGCATTTTGATGCCGCTGGTCATCAGCAGCCTGGGCACCTTGCTGATTGTATGGACTATCAACACGGAGCTCAATCGTTTCAGCACACTGTCCACCTCTGGAAAAACATTGTGCATGTTGTTCACCTTGCTCTGCGGAGCCGTAGTGCCGATGACCCTGCTGGGCATGGAGCACACGCTGCAGATCGCATTTACCTTGTTTTTTGTACACAGTGTAGCCAGTTTACCTAAGGATACTAAAACAGCATTCCCCTGGCAAACCTGCGCATGGGCAGCACTGATGACGGCTACCCGTTACGAGAATTTGTTTTTCATAGCGGCCGCATTTGCACTCTTAATTTGGAAAGGGAGTGTACGACAGGCCATACTGATAGCGTGTGCCGGAGCAGCACCTTTGATCTTGTTCGGCATCTATTCCGTAATGCATGGTGGAAGCATGTTGCCGAATTCAGTTTTGATCAAAGGAAACCAGAACCTGAACTATTTTTTGAACGGCGGCACTTCCCTGTTGCAAGCCACCCACAGCATCAGCGGAATTGTCGTAATCGCGATGATCGCGGCGTACGCCCGGTTGCGTCAAAACCGGTTCGACCGCGATTTCCGAATCCTGTTCATGTTCATCATCGCTGCCCTTTTGCATGCGGTCTTTGCTTCGTTCGGATGGTTTTACCGATATGAAGCGTACCTGATTGTTTTGGGCAGCTTGCACCTGAGCAAACTAGGTCTGCAATGGTGGAACGCAAATGGCATCGCTGGCATTCGCAGGCAGTGGGTGCCCGTACTCCTTGTTTCCGCAGTCATGTACAGTTTACCGGTGCGTGGGCTCAACGCCTTCCGGAATTCGATGCGCGCCATTTATAACATCTACGAGCAGCAATACCAGATGGGCCTTTTCTTTCGGGAATATTACAAAGGAGCAACCATTGCCGCGAATGATATCGGCGCCATCAGTTATTTCGCCGATCTTAATACCATCGACATGTGGGGACTTGGCAACAACGAAATTGCCAAAGCCCGTAAAAGCGGTTACTGGAACAATGAATTCATCCAAAAAATAGTGAGTGACCATCATACACGGGCAGTCGTGATGTATGATTCCTGGTTCGACAAAGACCTCGCAAAACCCTGGGTAAAGGTGGCCACCTGGACCATGCCTTATAATTATATCTGCGGCGATATCTATGTTACGTTTTATGGTACCAGTATCACTGAGGCTGAAACCCTAAAAAGCAAACTGCAGACCTTCGAGTCAAGGCTGCCGAAAGACGTAAAGGTGAACTATTACTAGGTAATCGTTTCCATGTTTGGTGGCATTGCCGCCGGTCTATCAGTCCTGCGTCGGCCAGGCCTGCAGGGCAGCAGTAAATGACACCAGCAAAAATCCAGGTTACTGCGCAAGGCGCTACTCATCATCGCTTTCACCGGAATCAACCTGGTCTTCGATTCGCTTTATATAGTTTTTAAGCAGGGCTTCCAACTTACTTGCATTAAAATCTCCCTGATAATCGATCCCTGTAATGGCAGCATCTTCCAACAATCCAGTTCCCCCGGGTTTATAACCGCCTGCAACGGCCAATCGTGCCACATCATCCCCTTCTATCTGTATTTTAAAAAGGTAAAACACATAATTCTTCCCCTTGTACTTTGCTGTCCTTGTACCCAGGAACTGGATCGTGTCCACCGTATAATCCTCGTCGTCGGTAGCCGCATTGTAAACGGCTGCTTCAGCGAATGCGGCACGGGTCAGGTATTTTTTTGGAAACAAGTCGAGGCGTTTCTTTTCTTTTAAATCACCATACAATTGCAGCCGCATGGAATTGTCGGCCGCTATGGCTTGCAATGCGATAGCGGGCACGTCCTGCTTATTGGCAAGCAAATGGACAGCAGCCAGTTCGCGTAGCCAGGTAGACCGCAGCCTGAGTAAGTCGTGCAACATACGGTTTGATGCGGGAGAGTTGAATCGTTGCAGCAAATCAATTACATGACTGAACCAAACTTCGCTTCTTTCTTTGCTGCTCATTTCGCCCTGCCAGTAGCGCGCTGCTTTGATATAATCCGGCTCGTATTTTCGGAGCTCGGCCAGGCTGATAAGATTACTGTCGAGCAACGCAAGTGCGCTTTGCGCCATATCGTCCGCTTGAATGCTGTCCCCCGCAAACGTCTGCAGCACCTGGAACAACGTTGTTCTCAGCGCCAGGCTGTCGGACAGGTAGCCTGTAAAATCAAAACCAATATCCCTTCGCGGGGGCGATTGTAGCAAGAGTTCTTTCATCACCAGGTAGCTTTCCGGCGTTTTCATTTTTGCCAGTGCAGTTAAGGCTATGTTTTTCAGGGTATCATCCCCATCCGCATTTATATAACGCGAACGAACAAACGAAATCGTAGCCGAATCAGCGATTTTTGCGAGTGCGGAAGCAATATTCCGGTTGATCGCAGGTACGACACTGTAATTGCCCCAGACTGGAAGAAAATGCCTGAACAAGTTCTGTTCAAGTAAGATGCGATCAGCAGGCTGCGCGTCAAAATCGCTTAGTCCGGAAAAGGCGGTAACACGTGCCGCTGAATCCGTCCCCGACAATGTGGCCAGGATCAATGGCAATTTCCGTCTGGTTGGGAACCCACTTTCTTTTTCGGGGCATTCGAACCGAAAGTCATCGAAAAACCGGGCTGTTAACCCGGAGTACAGGGCAGATTTATCGTCGTCGGCAAATACAGAATACTCTACGTTATCCTTCAAGAGCAATAAACTTCGTTTGTATCGGCTGACAGAAGTTGCGAAGCGCTTCAGCACCTCTAACCCCTGCATACTTCCATTTGTAATTTTCCTGGCACTGATAAGTGAATCACTGCCGGTCCACCGCTTCAAACGGTCGCTCCAGTAAATACTATCCGATTCAGCCTGGTAAAAGCGATCCAATGTATCGGTCATGACCCAGTAGGTGTTGGCGGTTAACGAGTCATAGGCATTGAAATAATGCGCATTCTGAAAATCGGTGACATAGGTTGTAAGCGGGGCGGGCGCTACGGTGCTAAAACACGCACTGTCTGGCGCTGTTCTTGACCATTGCCTCAGCGGATGAGGTATAATTTGCAAACTGCGAAAGACCTGTTGCAGGGAAGGCTTGTAAAAATGAAGCGAGTCTGCAATCAGCATCACAACGATATCCCGGCCATTGATTATCATTTCTGCTGTTTGACAGAGCAGGGATGGCTGTTCTTTACTGCGTCCTGTAAGAATTGCCTGACGGTGTCCGCCAAACAAGGTATCACGTTGTGAAAATCCGTCAAAGGAAGCTGCCATGGTGCGCCTGAACTCGTTAAATACGAGCGTATCACTTTTTATATAATTGCCTTTTGTAACGGACTTTACATATACGCCGATATAGGAGCCGGTGGATAAATCCATACCTGTGAAAGTTGCAACCCTCCAGCCCGAATTGTCAGCACTGCTCATCTTTTCGTTGTACAAAAGTTTAGCAGGTGATCGCAAACGCAGCCCTGCAACAGAATCTACAAAGTCGTAATACTTGTTTTCCGATGCGATAGGTGATTTCAGAACAAGCGAATTGAAATACTTCTCCGCCTGCAATGATGTTATCGCCGACGACTTCATGCCATATACAAAAAATGTATAGATGTTTTTTTCAGTTACATAAAGCCGCAACCGGATATTAGCACCCGGTTTAATCGAGGAATATTCTCTACCTGGAATTCCATTTTGAAGGATGGACTTATAGGGACCCGGATTATCTGTGCGCAGGCTTTTTGAAGCAAGGGCCTGGTAGATGCTATCGCTGTTATGAAGGCCGGCTGCCGACGGAAAGGCGAGCGCACAGTAGGCACTCATATTTGAAATATCCAGCAGAAACTTCATCTCCACAATGCCGTACAGTTTTATAGATGCCGGGATATTCGGCATCAAGGCTTCGTACAACCCGCTTGAATCGGCAACGTTCACCCAGGGAAGCTCTACCTCGTTAATCTTGTATTGCTCCTGTGGTATCCGTGCGGAAGAAAAAACAGGCTCCACTGTAAATCCGCGTCCGCGAAGCAGGGCGATAACGCCACTGTCGCCGGGTAAATGTGCCGCGCCCACCGCGAGAAACATGCTGCGGATATGGGCAAGACTGTCCATCCGGCGGGCCATCTTTATGTTCCGACGGGTCAGCAGCAGGTCCCTTTTTTCTTCAGAAGTATTACCGTTCGTATACCTTTCGATTTCGTCGAGATCCTGATCGAGGTAGACTTTGGTTAGCTTGTCAATACCCATACTCAAAGACTTGTGCTCGTCGTGCTCCGGGGTATTCACCATGTACTGAATGTCTGATTTATCCACCATATCCTGGAATAGCCCGGTTTGATCCGCCACATCTTCGATACCGCCAACCCATTTGCCGGATTTGCGTCCGATAGTAAACAGCCAGGCGTCCAGGAAAGTAGGCATCTCCCCTTTTGCCAGGTATTCCGTCATCCATGCGTTCTTTTCTTTTACGATATCGGCGGCGGTAACCTCTTCGGCCTTTTTATTAAACTTCCCGGAGAGTTTTTTGCCGTAACGTTTAAATTCTTCGTCACTGAGAATATCCTTTACTTTTTTTACGTTCGTCAGCTTGTCTACTTCCATGCTAATCAGCATGGCACTCATTTCATCGGGATTTATCTCAATAGCCAGGCCTTCCGTCCCTTCAATCGCCCGGTATACGGAGTCCCCGAGGTTAAAAATCTGTTTGTTGGTAATATGGATGGTACCGAACAGATAAGACGGTTTGGAGAGATCTTTGCCGGTGATTCGCCAAAGCAGGGTCTTTGGTGATGCGGATTGTGCAAGCGTGGTACAGTAAAGGAAGAACGCAGTACAAAGCAGTGGGAGGGTTCGCCACGATTTCATAGAAAAGGTTTCGGTTTGGGGAGACAGTTTACCAATGCATGATACCAATAAAATGGGAAACAAAAATCATCGCCTATAAAAAAATCCCGGCAAGAGCCGGGATATGCGAATT
>JAGWTK010000694.1 GCA_028876035.1 Bacteroidota bacterium | reverse complement strand
GAGATCAGGGATAGCCAGTCTTGCCTGTTCAATGGCTGAAATACTTACATTTGTTTGCGAACGATAATTAAAGGCAATTTCGAAAAAATCCTTTGCGATTAGACGATCGAGGTTTACGGTCGCCTGGCTGGCCAGCACCATATTACCGCTTTCGTATTTTAATTTTGCTTCTTCAAATTCATTTTGTTTTTCTTCAATAGCCGGGGAAAAAGTTGCGGGCAATAGCCAGCTTCCCCAGAGAAGATTTTCAATTTCTGTGAGTTTTGATTTGACAGCTGTGCTACGAGTATTAAAATCATTGACAGCCGCAGTGAGAGCACTTTCTGCAGTTACACTTTCTGCAGTGATTTCTACTGCCTTTGTTTTCTCTTTTGCTTTGTCGAGATCCCGGTATATCGAATAAGCAGAAGCTATAAATACCGGGTCGTTGCGTTTTTTGATTTCATCCAGAATACGCGTCAGGATTTCGGTTGCTGCGAGCCTTGCTTTGCTGAGTTCGATATCATAGTTGAGCCATATCCGGAAAAACAGGCCACAGGCAAGACCGATCAAGAGGAAGATGACCAGGTAAACGCCGCTCAGCCTCGTAACAAGGTCAACTTGAAACGTCAGCGGAGTGCCCAGTCTTGCAGCCATTACATCAAACTTTCCGGAGCTGCTGCCAAGGGCTGGTCGATTGGCAATATTGAGATGGATAGTGTCGGTACCAAGTGGCTCAACGCTCTCCGATGCTGGCATAAACTCAAGTGAAGTTCCGGGTGCTCCGTCGGCGGATTGCTGTTTACCAATGATTCGGAATTTACCCAGCCGGGACTCGCCGCTGTTTTCGGACAATACCAGCGGCGGACCTTTTAGTTCATCTTTTCCCCAAAGGGTGCGGGTATAGGTTAAACTGAGGCCAGGCGTCACCGTTACAGCCGCAGCTTTCACAACAATTGTAAGTTTGAGGGTTTGCCGCAGCTCCGTTTGTTTCCTGGAGACCAGGATAAAACTGGTATACGAATCGGGTCGGATTTCTTCAATATGCGCGATAGACAATACAAGCCAGTTTGTCTTTAGTGAATCGGATTCAAAACGACCGCTCAGTTTTCCAGAGAGGGGATCATCGGGTCTCAGAAGTACCACCAGGTCGGCGGCGCCAACACCCGAAGTGGAAATGGTAACAGGGATCCGCAGGGTATCGCTGTCTTTTTTTACAGAAATCGTATAGGGCCCTTCCCAAAGTAGTTTAACATCAAGAGGTGGATCCGCTGCAATAGCACCAAAATTGAACAAAAGCAATAAAAGAGCAATAAGAAAATTACGCGTGCGCATAGAATCTTAGGTTTAAGGGTCGATGTTTTGAGATTTGATAGCCGGCTGTATTATCAGCAGAACCATCTCTATAAAAATGCGCCGTGGTTTGCAGGGTCGCATTTGACAAACTATTGACTGGCCGGGACAAGTGGTAGTAACTTAAAAAGAACAGCTGTCAACCACCCGCAAAATATTCGTAGTTATCAGCATTTTTTATCGCGTCATCAGGTTTTGTTGCGGCAAGACTTTGGCAGTTTGTCCTGCCATATCCTCCAAGATCTTCGGTGCCTGCTGAAGCATGGCTGTGTTCATGCACAAGTGTACCTGCTTTAGAGTCGGTACCAGTAGCGGGCGCGTTCCAAAACCCGGTACAAATCCAGATGGTATCTCCGCCCTTGGTGGTAGCAGCATAAGCACCCGGCATGCAATTAGAGCCGGTAAGATCATACGTAAACGGAGTAGTTTCGAAACCCTGTATAATTGATTTGAGC
>JAGWTK010000131.1 GCA_028876035.1 Bacteroidota bacterium | reverse complement strand
AGAACTACTTATTACTCAGAACTTATTACTTAAAACTTATTACTTACAACTTACTGAACACTATTCACAAGCGTCCCGATATTGTCAATCCGGATGCTAATACTATCACCGCTTTTCAACGTGAAATCATTTCCCGGAACAATGCCGGTGCCGGTCATAATGAGGCAGCCATTGGGGAAACTGCATTCGCGGTAAACAAAGGATACCAGTTCCTGTAAACTGCGTTTGATTCTGCTAACGGATACAGATCCTTCAAATACCATGCGGTTATTGCGGGTGATGAGCAGTTCGATATTGGCATCGGCAGGGAAGGGTTGATCGGTAAGAAATACGCAGGGACCAACGGCAGCGCACCCATCATAGGTTTTTGCCTGGGGCAGGTAGAGCGGGTTCTCGCCTTCAATGCTCCTGCTGCTCATGTCGTTGCCCACCGTGTAGCCAATGATTTTTCCGGAGCTTGTTACTACAAGTGTGAGCTCAGGCTCGGGCACATCCCATTGACTGTCTTTTCGAATGCGTACCTGTGCGCCGTGACCAACTACACGATGGGGTGTGCTCTTGAAAAAACATTCGGGCCTTTCTGCTTCGTATACCTTGGCGTAGAAATCGGAACCGCCCGCCGCAGCGCTTTCTTCCTGCCTGCCCACCATGCTCCGGTGATAGGTAACACCACAGGCCCAGAGTTCCTGGGCAGCGCCGATGCAGGGCAATAACAGTTCGATGGATTTCGCGTCGGTTTTTTTTAGCGAAGGGAGCACCGACAGCAGTTTTTGATAAATGTTGTCGTCGTTGATCGTCTGTTCCCAGTTGCCGGGGTATTGGTAGAACTGTTCGTTTTGTTCAATGACAATGCCCGTTTTCGTGTTGTATAATTTCATGCTTTACTCCGCTGATAGCGTTTGATGATAGACGTTATAACTTTGAAATTCTTAATGCGAATCCCGTGTTACCGCAGAACCGCTGCTGCCCCGGAGAAAATCAAGATCGGCACCTTTATCACTGCCCATAACGTGTTTAATGTACATACTTACATAGCCGCGGTTGGTAGCAGGTGGCGGCGCTGTCCAGGCCTGTCTTCTTTTTGCCAGTTCTTCATCGCTCACGTGCAGTTGCAGCAAACGTTTGTCGATGTCCAATTCTATCATATCTCCGTTTTGTACAAAGGCCAGTGTGCCGCCGATGGCGCTTTCCGGACTTACATGCAAAACAGTGGTACCATAGGCGGTGCCGCTCATACGGCCATCGCTGATGCGTACCATATCAGTGATGCCGCGCTGTAGTATTTTTTTAGGGAGTGCCATATTGCCTACCTCGGGCATGCCAGGATAGCCAACGGGGCCCACGTATTTCAGTACCATCACGCAGTTTTCGTCGATGTCCAGCGCCGGATCGTCAATGCGGGCATGGTAGTCTTCAATGCTCTCAAATACCACGGCGCGACCTTTGTGCCTGAGCAAAGCGGGTGTTGCTGCGCTTGGTTTGATGACTGCGCCGTTCGTAGCAAGATTACCTTTCACCACTACAATACCCGCTGCTTCTTTTACGGGTTCTCCGAGTGTTTTGATGACATCGTTGTTGTAGCAATCACAATTGCTGCCAATATTATCGTGGTGATTTCTGCCGGAAACGGTGATGACGTTCCTGTGCAGTTTTTCCTTGAGTTCGTTCAATATCACCGGCAGTCCGCCTGCGTAATAAAAATCTTCCATCAGGTATTTGCCCGACGGCATCAGGTTAAGCAGCATTGGAATCTGGCTGCCCAGTTTGTCAAAATCCTGCAGATCCAATTCTACTCCAATCCGGCCGGCGATGGCCATAAGATGGATGACAAAATTGGATGAACCACCCACCGCAGAGTTCACGATGATGGCATTTTCGAATGCTTCTCTCGTGAGTATCTTATCGATGGTAAGGTTTTCTTTGACCATTTCTACAATACGTCGCCCGCTCATCTGCGCCAGTACTTTTTTGCGGCTGTCCGCGGCTGGTATCGCCGCTGCTCCACTGAGTGTTAATCCGAGACTTTCCACCATGCAAGCCATGGTACTGGCGGTGCCCATGGTCATGCAGTGACCAATACTCCGGCTCATACAGCTTTCGGCATGTTCGCATTCCTCCTGCGTCATTTTACCGGTCTTCATGTCTTCATCGAATTTCCACACATGCGTACCGCTGCCGATCATTTGTCCTTTGTAACGCCCGTTCAGCATGGGGCCGCCGGGTACAACAATGGTAGGCAGGCCCACACTCGCAGCACCCATTACGGTACTGGGCGTTGTTTTATCACAACCTGTTAACAATACCACGCCATCGATGGGGTTCCCCCGTATACTTTCTTCGGCGTCCATGCTCGCAAGGTTGCGAAACAGCATGGCAGTTGGTTTGAGCAGGGTTTCACCCAGGCTCATGATAGGAAATTCCAGGGGGAAGCCCCCGGCTTCGAGCACGCCACGTTTAACGCTCTCTGCAAGGTCACGGAAATGTGCATTGCAGGGAGTGAGTTCGCTAAAAGTATTGCAGATGCCGATTACCGGGCGGCCATCAAACATGTCCGTTGGCATGCCCTGGTTCTTCATCCAACTGCGGTAGATGATTCCGTCTTTGTCTTTCCGGCCAAACCACTGGTGGCTCCGTAATCCTGAACTCATCGGTTGGGTTTGTTTGGTTTTTCTTTTTTCTGCTTTCAATGTAGCATTAGAAACGCCACCGTCAAAAAAATTATTTATCCCACCATACCCTTGTACTTAGCTTATCCGCTCCTTGCGTAGCAATAGCTGCATTTACATTCGCGGAGTTAACGGATAATTCCGATGTAGGATAGGTCAGCCTCCGGATAAAGGTACCGTTAGGAACGTCCGGGTTACTCGGTTGTCCATACGGGTTAGGCGTGAGTGCAGGGAAACCACTGCGACGAAAATTCGCAAATGCTTCCGGGCCGTTCAGGAAAGAAGATATCCAATACTGGGTATTGATTTGATTGAGTTCGGTACCTGGTGCCAGCGGATTGGCTGCAACGTAGGTATCTCTTGCGGCGCCAGATATGGCTGTATTTGGATCATAGGAAGCCATTTGATCCATATGGGCTTTGATACCGTCGGAAAAATATTGCGCAGCGGTGCTGGTCGTGATCCATCCGCGAAAGCGGGCTTCGGCTGTTAACAAAAGACACTGTGACGCCGTTACGAGGTAGGCCGGTGTTGCAGGCTTCAGTATTCTTCTTCTGTCGGCCTGGCTATAGTCGTAGAAACTGGCCAATCCATCGGCGGTAGCCTGTGCAGGTGCTGTACCATTGTCTTTACCCATGGGGATACCAATTTGTACAGCGGCCGTGGTATTGCCATTGGCAGCGGTTTGGTCGTTGCCCGATTTGGCACCTACATAACGTACAGCAATAGCCGAAAGACGGGGATCGGCGGTATTCTTCAACTGGTCTACAAATGGCTTGGTAAGATAAAAGTTGGCAGCCTCTGAGCCATTCAACCCTGCACCGATGGGGTGGGTGTAATTGGCATCATGGCGGATGGCCGCATTATCGCTGTTGCTGGTGATCACACCGGCTGCAATGGCGGCGGTAGCGATGGACTGTGCCCTGGCCGGGTCTACCTTGATCAGCCGCATACCTGCTCTCAGCAAAAGTGAATTCGCAAATTTTTTCCATTGCGCAATATTACCGGCATACAACAGATCCGATGTTTCAATGGTAGCCGAGGTGCTCAGCGCATTGCCGGCTTCCGTGAGTTCCTTGATGATGTCATTGTAGATATCCTGTTGCTTGTCGTACTTCGGAAAAAATATCTGGTCGGTAAATCCGGCACCACCCTGTGAATACGGGATGTCGCCGTATTCGTCGGTGAGTATCATAAACGCAAAAGCCTGGAAGATGCGCGCCATATTGTACAGGTTGGCACGGGCCGGAACATCTTTTGTTTTTACGATAACATCGTGCGTATACTTGATTACGTTCTGGTAATACACGGCCCAGATAGGTGCAGTGGTTACATCGCGGCTGTCCTGGTTGAAATTGGCACCAGCCAGTACACCGCCGTTGGGCGATACCATTTGCTGCACAATACCGATATCAAATACCAGTGATTTGAACGGATAAGACGCGTTCACCATGGCGTTGTTGAGAAGGAGTGAAGGGTTCAGCGTAGTTGGACTGACCTTGTTTTTATTCAAATCTTCGAGCCCTTTTTCGCAGGATGAAATCAGAAAAAGGAAACTGGCGGTGATGGTAATTTTTATAATGCGCTTCATATTGCCTGAATTAGAATTTTACGTTTAAGTTAAAGCCGATGCCCCTGGTCGTTGGCAAACCGGGTGATTCCAGTCCAACGTTGTTGTCGGAAGCAAATCCAAAACTTTCCGGATCGATATTGTCTACCCATTTTTTCAGAATGAGCACATTGCTTGCTACGAGGTCGAGCCGCAGTCCTTTCACGGGCCATTTCGCCGGAATCATCCTGGTTAGATCATATCCCAGTGAAATCTGGCGAATCTTCCAATAGCCGGCATTGTAGATAACAGATTCAACGATCTGCTGGCTGCGGAGGTGCTCCCAATACGTCTGTACCGGTGCAGCAACCGTATTGGGTGCGCCGGACTGGTTAACACCCTGTCCGATTACACCACCCACACGGCCTTCCAGTGTGCGCATGTGCAGTCCATGACGAATGGCGTTGAAGTTGGTACCGCTAAGCATTTTGCCACCGAGTTTGTAGTCGATGAAAATGGAGAGTGATAAATTTTTATACGCGAAACTGTTCATAAAGCCGCCGGTCCATTTGGGCAGGGCACTACCAAAGAGTACGAATGCTGAAGTGCGCAGGGGAATACCGTTCGACTGGAAGATGCGCTGGTTGCTCTTGGTTGCGTCTGTTGCATAGCCAAAGCCTGCAATCTGTCCCATTTCTTCACCCACTACCAGTCTTGTTTCTCCATTGAACACGTGCGTACCGGTGGTGATGCGCTCACCCGGTGTGTTGGTAAGAATGCTGATAACTTTTGTTTTGTTGTAACCGGTATTGGCGGTGAAATCCCAGGTAAAGTTTTTACCGCGAATAATGCCCAGGTTCAGCAGGGCTTCAAAACCGCGGTTGCTGCTTTTGCCGCTGTTGATGCGGGTATTGATGAATCCCGATGCATCGGAAATTTGTACCGGTACAATCTGATCCCTGGTGATCTTCTCATAGATGGAGAAATCGAGTCCAACGCGGCTGTTAAACAACTTTAATTCCATACCGAGTTCTGTTTCAGACGTACGGCTGGGTCTTAAGTTCGGATTGGGCAACACGTTACCGCTGGTACCCAATGAAACCGCTGTTCCGTTCGGATTGTTGATCAGGTTCGAGTTCACGGTATAAAACAGCTGGTCGGCATAGGGTGCTACATCACCATCGCTACCCACTTCTGAATAACCTGCCCGGATCTTACCAAAGTTCAGCCAGGAGATTTTCTTCAGGTTTTCGGAGAATACATAGGCACCGGATACCGAGGGATACATGATGCTGCGGTTAGCAGCCGAAAGCGTAGAGAACCAGTCGTTCCTGGCTGTAGCTGTTAAGTAAAACATTCTTCTCCACGACAGGTCCAAAGAACCATACAGTGAATTAACACCGGATTCGATCAGCGAATACGTGGGATCTTTTGCCCGTCCGTTCTGTACGGTATAGAGATTGCGTACGACGAAGTCGGTCACCTGTACGTTGTTGATGTCTCTTCTCTTCCGCATCTGGTTGCCACCGCCGGTAACCGTTACATCAAAATCTTTGAAGGATTTATTCGCCGTCAGGAGGAAGTCCATATTGGTTTCGCGGAAACGGTAAGATTCCTGGGTATAGATACCATTCACAAATCCTGCCGGGGCCGGTGTGCGGGACGCTTGTCCGGTCGGGAAGTTGTTCACGTCTTCATCGCGGCTCCAGTAGTCTTGTCCAAACCGGCCCATCAGTGAAAGCCATGAAAGCAGCTTATAGGTGGCTGACACATTCCCGAATATGCGGTCACGCTTGATATTATGGAATTGTTCGGCCAAAATCCAGTAGGGGTTGGTACGATTGGTAAAACGCGAATAGGTGTATTCGTTACCTGTCACCGGATCGTATTTGTTGGCATTCAGTACAGATAGCGGCAGCGTATTCGCCATTGCCATCAACGTTGTGGGAATGGTATTATCCTGGTTGGCGATGCTGGGCGGGTTCTTGTTTACCTCTCTCGTGTAATTCACGTTACCTGCCACAATAAATTTATCTGTGAGGTTCTGGGTGAAACCAATATTGATACCTTTTCGGTCGAAGGTATTGTTGGGCACAATGCCCTGGTTGCTGGCACTGGTCAATGAAAGATAGATGCCGCCTTTATCGGTCGCCGTAGAAAAAGTAGCGGTATGGGTAATATTCTGCGCATTGCGGTAGAATTCCTTGATGCGGCTTCCCTGTGCAACATAGGGCACATTGGGATCCTGGAAAAGGGTGTACTTCATACCAGGAGTAATCTTTTCACCAAAGGACCACTGGCCGGAAGTAGGGTTGGGTGTTGTCGGACGAACACCATTTTCACCCTGGCCATATACTTTCTGATAATCTGTAAAATCGAGTGGTGTTTCGTTTACATAGTTCAGGTTGTATGAAACGCCAATGCCCTTGGTCTTGGATTTTGTTTTCGTGGTGATCATGATAACACCGTCCTTCGCACGGGAACCATAGAGCGCTGCGGCAGGTCCACCTTTAAGCACCGTCATGCTCTCGATATCGTCGGGGTTAATGCTCGACAAACCATCGCCGCCATCTGCGGTAACACCGCCGCCCTTCACACCTGCAGATGCTGCGTCATTGAAATTGGTATTGTCTACCGGCACACCGTTGATAACGATGAGCGGGCTATTGGTACCATTAATAGATGACTGACCGCGAATCCTTATTTTAGATGTTCCGCCAGGGCCGGTGCCCAGGGAAGAAATGTTCAAACCAGCGACTTTTCCCTGCAGGGCATTGATGGGATTAGCAGTCCGGTTGATGGTGAGCTGGTCGGGGTTTACAGAAGTAGCCGCATAGCCCAGCTTGCGGGCTTCTTTGCGTATACCCAGGGCCGTTACCACTACCTCGTTCAGCGACTGACTTTCGCTGGTTTTCTTCAGCACCACGGTGAGTTCTTTGCTGGCGCTGCTGATTTTTACTTCGTAACTGCCATAGCCTACGTGGCTGAAGACAAGACTTTTGCCCGCTTCCACTGTAATGGCGAACTTGCCCTGATCATCGGACACGGTACCATTATTGGTGCCTTTGACGGTTACTGATACATTGGGGAGTTTCGCGCCCGCATCGTCCAGGATGGTCCCGGATACTTTTTGCGCCATCAAAGGAGAGGAGACGAACAAGATAAGCAGCAGACAGAGCAGTCTACTGAACATAGCTCCCATGGGAGAGCGTTTTGTTTTTTTCATACGCAGCATCGTTTTTTTACAGTCTGAATTGGAATAAGTAATTCTCGGAACGTACGCAATATAGAAACACGTAGCGGCCCAAACTTCCAATAGAACACGCTGCGGTATTTTGTACAACGGTATACGTATATTGTAGTTTATTTATTCGCTCAAACGACTGCATTGCAAACAACCCATCAATTCCACTACGTGCAGGGAGTAGCTTCAAGGCTATCCCTCTTTCCGCATATCCTGGAGTTGAGTACAAAGCGCAATGCCGCGATACAATTGCAGTCTTTCCCGGAGCAGGTCAACGAAGGGTTGTGTATTTATTACGTCAACGAGGGCAAATTTGAGTGGAAACTGGATGGTAAGGACTATGTGCTGTTCCCGGGTGATGTGTTGCTGGTATTACCCGGACAAACCTTCGGCAATGAGAAAGGCATCCTGGAACTTGGCATCATCAGCTGGATACGTGTTCGTGTACAAAAATTGAAATCGGGCGAGATTGCATTGGGGAAGTGGAGCAGCTTGAACGACCAGGAAAGTACTACGGTGGCGCGACTGCTCATGCTGAACAACCGGCCCCTTTTATCAAAGCTACCCGAAGCCGGTCGCATTCTCCACAATGTTGCCCTGGAGATTCATAATAATGAGATCGGCTTTGTAACCCGGATCAATCACCTCATTGATGAATTGCTGATCATCATCACCCGGCAACTCACCCGACAGAACAATGCCGTGCGCGACTTCCCGAAAGCCTTCATGCAGCTGGAAGAGGCTTTGCGAAAAGATTTGTCGCACCAATGGTCGGTCGATGAAATGGCTGCCATCGCCGGTATGGGCATAACGCTCTTCAATGAGCGCGTAAAAAACTACACGGGGTTTACGCCCATCAATTACCTTATCAATATCCGTATTTCAGAAGCCCTGAAATTGCTGAAACGAAAGGATGTGGCCATCACGGATATCGCGCTTGACCTCGGCTTTTATTCATCGCAACACTTTTCTACCACGTTTAAAAAGCTTACCGGGTATACACCGGGTGAGTTCAGAAAAAATAATTCTTCGAATGACTAACCGACTACGCATATGAAATGCATCATCACCATAGAACTCGGCACAAATGCCGTGCGCATCTTCGCCTTTGATCTCAATGGCGCGGTTATCGGGAGTATGAAAGGGCATTATCCAACTTTTCATTCCCAGCCCGATTACAGCGAGCAGGATCCGGAGCAGATATTTATTACCATGCTCTATGTTCTTAAAAACCTGCTGAACGAAAAGATACACCCCAATAAATATAAGGTATGCTCGATCTGTTTCAGTTCTTCGATGCACAGTACCCTGGCGGTAGATAAAGATGGCGTGCCATTGGGAAATGCGTACACCTGGGCAGACAACCGGGCAAAAAAAGAAGCGGTGGAGATCCAGGCTTCTCCGCTTGCAGATACCATGTATGAATGTACGGGAACACCGTTGCACCCGATGTCGCCCCTGCTGAAAATGGCCTGGATGCGCAAGAACGACAAAGAAACCTTTGCTGCAGCCGGGAAATTTTTGTCCATCAAATCATACGTGATACACCAGCTGACGGGTGAATACCTCATTGACTATAGCCTGGCATGTGCCACGGGTATGCTTAATATTCACAAAATAGCCTGGGAAGAACAGGCCCTGCAGTTCGCCGGCATCAGTAAAGAACAGTTGCCGGACCTGGTGCCTGTGTTTGCCAGTGCAGGCAAACTTAAAAAAGCTTACCAGAATTCACTCGGGCTGAAAAGCGATACAAAAATTATTGTCGGTTCCAGTGATGGTTGTATGGCCACACTGGGCGCTGGTATCTGGAACAGTGATCGCGCTACCATTACTATTGAGGACAG
>JAGWTK010000693.1 GCA_028876035.1 Bacteroidota bacterium | reverse complement strand
CTAATGGCAGTCCTATCCTGGAACCTGCCAAACGCCCGATTACCATTCGTGACATAACGCGCCACACAGCCGGATTTGCAGGAACGGATATACCGGTATTAGGCGATCTGGTGCGCAAAGCGGATGCGATGAACCGGAATAATACCCTTACAGAAATGGCAAAAAGACTGGCTTCCCTGCCCTTGGCGTTTCAACCCGGCGAGCAATGGGCCTATGGTCCTTCCGTGGACGTTCAGGCCTACCTCGTGGAGAAGCTTTCTGGTAAACCTTTCGATCAATATGTACGGGAAACCGTGCTAGCACCGCTTGGGATGACGCATACCGGGTATGTGGTTGCGGCACCAGATACGGTTCATTTCGCTGCGGTTTATAACAGGAACGACAGCACCGGCGCACTTAGCCATCAACCAGACAGTATCGCCGACGCGTTTAATACGAAGTCATGGCCCTTGACACCTGGCGGCTGGGGATTAACGTCCACCCTGGATGATTATATGAAATTTGCGCAGATGCTGGTAAAAAAGGGTGAATTAAAGGGTGTGCGGGTTTTGAAACCAGAAACCGTTCAATTGATGTCGACCAACCAGCTTTCCGATACTATTTCCAGGCGCATGTGGCTTCCGTCCAAAGGGAGGGTAGGGTTTGGGATTGATTTTGCCGTACGCACTTCAGCTCCGCAAACGGCAGACGAAAACAACGGGACCATCGGCGAATTTTTCTGGGATGGTGCCGCCAGTACCTTGTTTTGGGTGGATCCAAAAAATAATCTCACTGCCGTTTTGTTTACCCAACTCATGCCCTTTGATCGGGTGAAGTTGCATAAACGTTTTCGGGATGCTATCTATGGAGTGTACCAGCCAGCGCGCTAAGTATAGAACCTGTTGAATGAATTATTTACAGGGGACTGGTGTTTTTCGATAGTAGTTTCGTTGACAGGTCTTTTATTTTTTGCCAACAGCAAACAACTTTACAGGAAAGTCCAGTACATCAGAAATGGATTGATAGATCTGTATCAATTCCATTTTTATAGTCATTTCCTATTTACAAGGGTCTATTTGTTTTCAGTACGGCAGTTGGTGACTATTCTTTTTTGAAGGAACCAATGAGTAATGAAAGAACCAGCAGGCAGCGCCTATTCTTATACGGAAGTGTCTTTATGTTGTAAAGGTATCCGGACATTCAATGCTGTTCAATCTTTCAAGAAGATGATTTGGGTGTCCTGCCATAAAAAATCATACAAAAAGATGAGTGCGACGAGCTTACTTATTTCTTTTCTTTATTTTACCGGGAATAGGATGGTACGCATGATGAGATATACTGTAGTGACGATATTTTCTGTTTTACTCGTTTTTACCAGCAGTGCACAGCCCACTTTGAACAGAGATAGTCTATTGAAAGTATTGGCAGGCGCAAAAGATGATTCAGGTAAAGCAGCACTTTATATCTCGCTGTCGAATGATTTTTTGAAAGACGATATCAGGTCTGCTGAAAAATATGCGCTGTTGGCGGGTGACCTGAGTCGCCGCCTGCACTATAAAAAAGGGATCTACCATTTTTACGATGCTTTCAGCAATGTATATCTCCGCAGCGGACAGTTTGATTCGCTGCTGGCGATCCACAAGGAAGCAATGGCCTTTGCACAAAAGGATGGCGATTCGGTAGAAATAGGACGCATATTACTGAATATAGGGATGGCCTGGCAGTTAAAAGACGATTTTGAGTTGGCTGTGTCTAATATTGAAACCGGCCGCGATCTGCTTATCAGGAATGGTGTGCACAGGTTCGACGC
>JAGWTK010000692.1 GCA_028876035.1 Bacteroidota bacterium | reverse complement strand
GGGTCTTCCTTCTTGCTCAGTTTCTCAAGGCGAACCTGTTCATCAAACAATCCTCTAACTTTGGACATGGCAGATGTTTTTGCTCAGACAAACTTACTGATCAAAACATTGCACCTTATCCATAGTTTTTAGAGATGCCCTTAAACTTTTAAACGTAGCGAGAGAGGCTGCTGGCTACTAGCTCCTAGCTTCTGGCAGACTCCTCGCACCTGAAGTTTGCGAGAGTAAAATAGCATGATTTTGCACAGGGAGAACTTTAAACCTTAAACTCTTAAACTTTTAACCTTCCTACACCGATTCTCCAAAGTATATCTTCACCACATTATAAAACAGTCTATTTTGAAGATACGCGTTCGCCGGTTCTTCCTTATACCCCATCAGTCCGAATAAGAGTCCGGCAGCATTGCCCTTGTTGATGGCGATTTCGAGGTAGCCGGCGGCGTTGAAGAGTGCGAGTTTTTCGCCCTCGGGTACATCGGCGTAGGTTTGACTGAGGACTTCGATGTGTTCGTTGCGGCGGGTTTCGATGCGGAAGCGGCGGTTGGCGCGCTGGGTTTCGAATTGTTCGCGGGTGATATTGATGACTACGTTTTCGAAATTGTCGATGAAGATGATTTGTCCTTCGATGCTGTCGGGACTGGTAAATGGCCGCAGGTGGTTTTTTTCGTTGATGGCCACATCGGGTTCACCAATATCCTGGAGCCGATCGCCATTGGCGATTGCCTGGATGGCTTTACCCATTACGTCTACACAATACAGGGTATTCCGAATGCCTGCCGGATCAGCCTCCAGGCCGATGACGATCTCCGGTTTTCCCTCGGCGATCATGGTGAGCAGGCCATTGTCGGCACAGAGAATATATTGATCCTGGTAATAGGCGAGCAGCAGTTTTTCCTTGCGGTGTTCGAAGAGGTTGACCAGGATGATATGAAAGGTTTGGGGTGGAAAATTTTTGATGGCATTCCGGCAGATATACGCGCTTTGAGAATAGTTGAAAGGCGGCAACTGGTGCGTTATGTCGACTAATGTAAACTCAGGATTGATCTGAAGTAGTCGGCCCTTGGCTGCCCCCACCAGGTAGTCCTGGTAACCGATATCGGAGGTGAGGGTAACTAAAGGCATTGCAATGAGAGCGGTTTTTGCTTACTGAATGGGTGGCCGAAACTTATTTAGCGATATAAATTTTGTATCTAACGCGTTTTCTGCCGCCGGGAAAGTTCTTGTCATTATAAGATTTAACGATTCTTGGGTTTTTGGACGTATACTTTCCGCCCTGACCACTTAAAACGTAGCACTTAAGACTTAGAACTTATGACAGTTGCAAAGATGCTGCATCATTTTATAAGTTTACCATCTTTAAAAAAGAATTTATAGGCCATTTTATCGGCGAGGCCGGGGAAAAATTTATTCATAAACACGGTGCGTTTACCC
The DNA here is from genome assembly GCA_028876035.1 of Bacteroidota bacterium. Classification (GTDB taxonomy): domain Bacteria; phylum Bacteroidota; class Bacteroidia; order Chitinophagales; family Chitinophagaceae; genus JACMLD01. Next base: position 359 of record JAGWTK010000692.1, on the reverse strand, counting down.
GTGAAAGTGAGTACCAGGGTGCGCTTCTTTTTTTCGATGGCGACGAGGATATGGCCAGCGCATTCGGCGGCCGTCATCATTTTGTCTTCGTCCATCGGTGATTCGCCCTGCGAAACGCCTTTTTCATTGAGGGCGGCGTTGCGGATATTGGAGCTGGTGAAACCCGGACAAACCCACATCACGTGTACGCCGCTTTCCACCATTTCGGTGCGGAGGGATTCGAGCCAGCCCTGCAGCGCGAATTTGGAGGCAGAGTAGCCACTTCGACCGGGCAGTCCGCGGTAGCCGGCAATGGAGGATACACCCACCACGGTTCCCTTGCGGGCGAGTATGCTGGGCAGTGCGAACTTGGTGCAGTA
>JAGWTK010000130.1 GCA_028876035.1 Bacteroidota bacterium | reverse complement strand
AATCACATTCTAGCGGTCGGTTTCGTAAAAAAAACTTGGCGTGGCTATATCCGGCGTGGCACTGAACTGGCAAAGTCGATGGAAGCTGTAATCGAAGCAAGGGTAATAGGCTGCGAAATGTAATTGTTATGGATAAGTTCATTATCGGCAACAACGAAATGGGGCCGGAAAAACACATCTGGTACATTACGCATCTACTATCTCCGCAGGCAATAATAGCTGTTCACAATGGGCATGTAGATTTTAAGGCTGGCACCTATTATCAGCAATTCGACTTTGAAGGGGAGCAGTACACATTACAGATTCATTTTATGTTCAGCAGAAGCCTCGGAGACGGCGAGGCGCAGGCCGCAGAGGCGGCGAGCATGCTCAAAAAATCATGGCGCTGGTACCGCGCGTACATGGAATGGGAGGATAATCAATGACACCGATAGAAATCATAACCTGGCTTAATCAACACCCGCTCATCAAAGTTAATGCCTTGGAAAAGGCGGCAGGCGTTCCTTCTGGTGCCTTAGATAAGGCGATGAAGGGGAATCGCCCTCTGCCGGAAAAATATATCGTTGCGCTGATTGATGTATTGCAACATTACGGCATGAATTAGAAAAAAGCCCCGAGGGTTATCCCGGAGCCCGATGCATCTCGAATTCGTTTGTTGAAGGTATGACGGCGTTGGCCAGCTGGTGCGAGGAAATCACCGCGGCCGGATGTTGTTTTTCTCGCTCAGATTGGCGCCACTCATCGGGGCGGCGTTTAAAATACAGGCTTGCTGGACCAGCCGCAATAAGAACGGGGGAATACAGGCGAAAACAAGATGTAACAACTAAGGACAACCGAAATCCTTATAACTTAATTTTATGTTAAGCAGCCCCTTCGGGTCGGGGAAAGAAAACAGGCCAACGCTTCTAAAAAGAGAGAAAATACATTGTGGTTGTGTATATTAGAGAAAACTAACTGCATGAAAATTTACTGTGAGCCTCTAGGAGAATCTGACATGATTGAAGATGGACTCAAGTCAGCGACTGCAAAACTTCCAGTTGAAATGCCTCAAGAAATAAAAAAAAATATTGATTTGGTCAGCACTCTTGCATCAAGCCAATATAGAAGATCGATGGAGTTGCATCAAGAGAATGCCAAATTAAGGTTGATGTGGAACATGCGAAGTATCGAAAATGAGATAGAACAGGAAGATGGCAATTTTGTAATAAACTCAAACGGCAGTGTCAGCATCAACGGGTTTAGCCCCCAACTTACTAATAAGATTAACGATTTGATCGACAAATTCCGCAAACCTTAATTTAGTCTCCTCAATCTCACGTTTGTAGTCCGGAAGTTCAATTGTTAGTGTTTGCTTTTCCATAGAGTAAATCTATGAAAAAAAGCAGTATTACCGCAAGAATCGAAAATCAAAAAGAGTGCGAGTATTTTTCCCGTCGCCTTCGGCTCCGACTGCCTTGGTGTTTTCTTTCTTCCCGCCCTCCTGCTTCGGTCGGTTCTTTCTCGAGAAATTTAAGAACCGACCTACACCTGCCAATAGCTGCGTTAACATAATATAGAGTTATAAAAATTTCGGTTGGGGATCTATTTGTTTTCGCCTGTTACGATCTTTTATCGCAGATACCTAATAGCGAAAAAGATCGTAACAGGCGAAAACAAGATGTAACACTAAGGACAACCGAAATCCTTATAACTTAATTTTATGTTAAGCAGCCCCTTCGGGTCGGGGAAAGAAAACAAAACCCCACGCTTCTATTTAAGAAAGAAAAACAGAGATCGTGTATATTCCTTGAAGACGCACCGTCCCTTCAGGAGACGGCGCTGGGAAACTGGTAAGCGCGCCTACTTATGAAGTTGGCAAAATAAGGCAGGCTGTCACACAGAAGCAACTTTAAACTTTAAACCTTAAACTTCAATATTCAGGAATGACCGCACAGCATCAACCCGTTACACAGAAGCAACCGTTAAACCCTTAAACCTTTAAACTTTTAAACTTTTAAACAACAAAGGCAATACCCAAACCAACCATGCCCCCAATCACCGAAGCCACCGCATCCATCACCTCATAATGTCCATGACCGGTGAATTTCGAATACAATTCAAATCCGTATGCGATAACGGCAACGGCAATTACATTGGCCAGCGAAACAGTCAGCAGATGTCCGGGTAATAGCCAAAGACCGGCCACCTGGAACAAGAGCCCCAGCCCCAGGCCTACCCAAAAATGTTTCCATTTGTCCGGCGCAATGCGCATGATTTTCCGTTTCCCGGAAAAATACAACTGTTTGCCGTCCGACAAATTCGATAATGGATAAACGGGTTACAAAAGGCTATTAGGCCTCTTCCTGGCTGATTAATTGTCCCTCCACGCCATCGTCCATGGTTTCACCCGTGATAAAGGCTGCCGCCATCTTTGCGATGGCCACCATGCGACCATGTTTATTGTCCCAATAGTAGCCGCTTTTAAACCGGAAGCGGATAACACTGATGGATGGATCATTTTCCCCTTCCGTAAACCAAATTTTCGCAATTGGGGTCCAGAGTTCCTTGATTTTTTCCCTGTCGTACATCAATACTGCTGTTCCATGCAGGCACATCCATTTGTCTTTTCCTTCGCCAAACAACAGATCGGTTTTGTTGGCGGACATTAACTGTTGGTTTTTTTCGCTGCCTTTTTTCGACAGGAACCAGAGATTTCCTTCTTCATCGGCCTGCTGCACTGCCATTGGCCGCGCCTGCAGCTCGCCTTTTTCATCGTAGGTGCAAAACATACAGGTGCCCAAATCTTTTACCAGCGAACGGATTTCTTCAATAGCGGCTTTTCCGACCAGGTTTTTTGTATCGCCCATAAAGTGTTTTCTTACCAGCTCAGAAAAACCATGCCACCAGCATCTGCGCAATCCTTTCAACAGTTGTGGAATTTTCGCGAATGCAATGGGTGGCACAGTTTTATGATTTTATAAAGATGAATCCAATTACCTTTCTACTTCATGCGTTTTACCAAACCCCGTTTTTTCCTGCTGGTCGCTGCCCTGGTGCTGTTACCAGCGCCCTTGTATCGTATCGTGTGGATCCTTCGCGCACAAGCAACCACCGGTAAGGCTGCATTTGAAGGAAAGACACTGAACGGACAGTTCTCAAACAGTTATACCGTGGTTCGGTTTTACACCCCCAACGGCGATACTGTATTTGTAAACGGACCGGACGAAATTCAATACAAGATCGGGGAATCTATACCACTGCTCTATCCTTACCATCAGCCTTCCCACGCACGCATCCGGAGTTTTACAGGACTCTGGCTCGATACCCTTCTGTATTCCATCTTCCCTTGTTTATTTCTATTGGTCGTTTACCTGCATCCTGCGATCTTCCCGAAGGACACAATGTTCAAAATTGGTAAAAAGCCCCTGCTTACAGTGGAGTTTCCTCAAGCCAGTATCAACCCTTTTCTTAGTCGCTAAGAAATAGTAAAGGCAAATAGCTGTTCATTAAACACCTGTGCAATGTTTTGTACAACAATTTTCTCAGGCCTTCTTACATTTAGTCACGATAATTAAAAAGCTTGTCATGACTCCTTCTCAAAAATTCCTGTCGAAACTGGGACTGCAGGACCCCGCGCCCAAAGCAATCGCTACCACCACTGAAAACGAAACCAATGGCCGTCGCCAGTTTTTTAAAAAATCCGCCCTCGGCGGCATTGCCCTGGGCAGTTCTTTCCTGATGGCACCCGTTGAAGAACTCGTGGCGCAGAGTACGCAGAAAGTCAACCGCTACTCCTCACCATCTGATCTGAAGATAACCGACATGCGCTACTGCGTGATCCAGAATGTAGGTCGCACCCCCCTCATCCGAATCGATACCAACCAGGGAATCTATGGACTCGGCGAAGTACGCGATGGTGCAGACGAACGATATGCCTTGATGTTGAAGAGTCGCATCCTCGGCCAAAACCCTTGTAATGTAGAAATGCTTTTCAAAACGATCCGGCAGTTTGGCGGACATTCAAGGCAGGCCGGTGGCGTTTGTGCGGTTGAAATGGCCCTATGGGATTTATGTGGTAAAGCCTACAATGTACCCGCCTGGCAGTTGTTAGGCGGACGTTACCGCGATAAAGTAAGGATGTATGCAGATACACCCGAAGCACCTACCCTCGATGAGTTCAAACAAAAGATCAAACACCGCCTCGAAGTACAGGGGATGACCTGGCTCAAAATGGATATTTCGATCGGTGAAATCAAAGACTCACCCGGTGCACTGAACAACCGCAATTTCTGGGGAAAAAACCTCGGCCAATGGAACGGTGGCTATATGGATTATGCCAATACAAAACATCCGTTTACCGGTATCCAGATTACCGACAAGGGCCTGGATGAAATGGCGAAGATCATTGCAGAAGTAAGGGAGGTAGTGGGTTATGAAATCCCCCTGTCCTCCGATCATTATGGCCATTTCGACCTGAACAACGCGATTCGTTTTGGTAAGAAAGTAGAGCCCTATCGACTGGCCTGGCTGGAAGACATGGTACCCTGGCAGTATACTGATCAATACAAAACGATATCAAACGCACTGGAAACACCGGTGCTTACGGGAGAAGACATCTACCTGCTCAGCGGATTTAAGCCCCTGATTGACGCCCATGCCGTGGACATCATTCACCCCGACCTCGCGACTTCCGGTGGCTTGCTGGAAACCAAACGCATCGGCGATTACGCTGAAGAAAACGGTGTGGCCATGGCCATGCACTTTGCCGGCAGCCCCATTTCCTTCATGGCCAATGTGCATTGTGCAGCTGCTACGCAGAACTTCCTGGCACTGGAACACCATTCGCTCGACAGTCCCTGGTGGGATTCATTGGTAAAAACCACGGATGGTCGCAAACTCTTCGAAAAAGGATTCGCCAATGTGCCGCTGTCTGCGCCCGGGCTCGGAATAGAACTGGTGGAAGAAGAAGTCAAAAAACACCTCTCTCCCAACGATAAGTCGTATTTCGCTCCAACGGATCAATGGAATGATGTGAGATCGCATGACAGGTTGTGGAGCTGATTGTGGTATAAAGTACAAAGTACTTAGTACTTAGTACCAAGATGGTCGCTGCGGAATCGGTCTTAGGGATTAGGAATGTCTTGCTTCAGCGCGTATCTCTTTTTTTCTAGGTTTAATTGAACCAATTCAGCGTATTGCGCGCCGGCGAAGACAGGCTGATATTGTTGAAATGCCTGAATCTCGATTGGCAATTATAAACCTTGCATGCGTTCTTTTCCCTTAACGAAGAGTAAACGCATGCAATGCTTATTTTTAGCAGCTAAAGTTCGGAAATGGATTATTTCATTGGAGTTGATATTGGCACTACCAGTACAAAAACGGTTGCTTTTTCGGAGAAAGCTGTTATACTCGCCAGTCGGTCCGTTGGCTATTCCATTCATCATCCGCAGCCCGATCGAAGCGAACAGGATCCAAATGAAATATTCGAAGCGGTCATCACAGGTCTACAGGATGTAATAACAGCTTTGCCTGGCGATCGACCGGTGTTGATCAGTTTCAGTGCCGCCATGCATAGCCTGATAGCGGTTGATCATTCGGGTGAGCCCCTCACAGCCTGCATTATCTGGGCGGATAATCGCGCAGCGTCGATTGCAGATCGAATCCATGCAGCAGGATTGGCCCGATCCTTTTATGAAGTAAGTGGTGTACCTGTACATGCCATGTCGCCACTTTGCAAACTGGTTTGGCTAAGGGAAAACCAGCCCGATATCTTCAAAGCAACCGAACGATTTATAGGCATCAAAGAATTTATTTTGCATCGCTTGTTCGGTCAATACGTAGTGGATACATCTGTCGCTTCCGCTACGGGCTTGCTAAACATCCGGCAACTCCAATGGCATCCTCCCCTGCTCGATTATGCAGGTATAAAAAAAGGACAGCTACCGGAGCTGGTTGCTCCTGCGACGCAATTCAAACTACCGCTTGACTCCCCCTTTTTGAGCGGGGCCTTGTCTGTGTTAGCGCATACCACCTTTATCATCGGAGGAAGCGACGGCGGACTGGCCAACCTTGGCAGTGGCGCTACGGGTAAAACCAGCATGGCTGTTAGCATCGGCACCAGCAGTGCAGCAAGGATCGTTGCGGATAAACCCTACCTCGATCCACAAATGCGCTCCTTTTGCTATCAACTGAACGATGAAAAATACATTATTGGGGGAGCCGGTAACAATGGTGCTGTATTGCTGCAATGGATACGCGAATCATTGCTGAAAACCGATACGGGTATTGAAACATTACTGTCCGAGGCAGCGGCCATTGCACCGGGTGCAGACGGCGTGCAGGTACTCCCCTACCTTTTCGGGGAAAGGGCGCCGATATGGGATGCACATGCAACAGCGGCATTCGTTGGCCTCAATGTGCGCCATGGCCAGGCTCACTTGTTACGCGCCGCCATGGAAGCCGTCGTATACAGCGTGTATGGAACAGGCAAGATACTCAGGGAACAGGCAAACATCACCGGAATACATGCCACTGGCGGATTCACGCAAACGCCGGCATGGGTTCAAATACTCGCCGATGTGTTCAATTGCCGCGTATTTGTTGCAGATGCTGTAGAAGCTTCAGCACTTGGCGCAGTAATGGTTGGATTGGAAGCAATGGCTTTACCGCCCATTCAGTCCCCGGCATGCACAAAAGAGTACCTGCCAAACGAAGCGACACATTCGATCTATTCGAAAGGATTTGAAAAAATGGAAAAACTCTACCAGCTATTAAAAAACGAAATCTAAGGAAATTGCCTTTATCAGTTGCAATGCGATACCCGGGGGTTGCTGGCATCGCCGCATGAATAAAGGTATTTGCTTTGCAGATAGAGCGGTACGGGCGTGCCGGTTTCTATCAGCGCAGGCAGTGTTTGTCCGTTGTACGATGGCATGGTCACCTGTTCCGCAGATCCATGTCCCAGCGCTGTATTCTTCCCGTTGGCACTGCCATTGAAACTATAATCGATCAATCCGTCCAGGAGCCGGTAGATGGCGTAATAATCATAGGCGTCAAAAGCTGTCCTCGAATTGGGCAAGGAATGGTCCGCCACATAATTGTATCCAGCGATGGTGGCCGATTTCACCAGCAGGAAATCTTTTTCGGCAGCTGGAATAGCAATGTTCCTGAAGATATCGATGGCCATCCGGTGATCATTGATGACATCATCATCGTAAATTTCAGTCAGCAATTTCGTGTTAGAGGGAAAGGTCTGCAGCATGCTATCCGTTAACTGGTAAGAATAATAGGGTGCATGCGTAAACACAAACCGGCCGTTCGCCCCCCAGCCTTCCGTCACAAACCCGCGCCAGGCAAGTGAAATAGCCGCACCCCCGCCGAACGAATAGCCCACAAAGCCCGCCTTTTTTGTATCAATAATAGTGGGATAGTCAGTTACCGCTTTTTTGAACCCAAGCCAAAGGCAATTGTACCGTTGATCTACCGTCACATTCAATGTTGGATACGGTGAAAACACAACCGCATAACCCTTTTTCGCAATAAACTCGTACAAGCCCATATTGCCGGTACTGTCTTCACCGCCGAAGGGATGGCAATAGAAAATAACGGGAACGGGAGCTGTAATTCCTGCCGGATAAAAAATATCGACATTCTTACCCGCATAGGCGGGACTGGCAAAACTGATCACGGCCACTTTGTTCTTTCCATCAGCGCCATAACCCGATACTGGTTTCTGGATCGGGCCGGACAATTCGTTCACCGGTGCAGGCGTGGTGCCCCCTGCACTATCGGATTTCGAACAGGCAAACACCAATGCTGCCAAAATCATTGCAAAAAAAAGTGATGTATGTTTCATAGCGTATACTGACTACGGGATCCCCGGAAAGTTGAATGAAGAGATAGCTAACGTTGCCGCCACAGCGTTATTGCCAATCCAACGTGCTGCCAACTTGTCATTTGCTACGCTTTTTGCTATCTTTGCCCACTTAAATGCGAGTGATGCCGGAATTGGTTACCAATACAATACATGACGAATCCAGACAGGGAGAAGCGTTTATACAACAATCCGTTTCCGTTCAGCCCTACAAAAAACACTTTTACATCGAAAGCTACGGTTGCGCAATGAACTTTGCCGACAGCGAGGTAGTCGCATCTATCCTCAATGGCGAAGGTTTTGGTGCTGCTCCTGATCCTGAATCTGCCGATCTCATCTTTATCAATACCTGTTCGATCCGCGAAAAAGCGGAACAAACTGTCAGGAAACGCCTGTCCACTTTCCGCAAATTAAAAAAACAAAGGCCGGGCCTGCTCGTGGGTGTGTTGGGTTGTATGGCCGAAAGGTTGAAGTCTTCCCTGCTGGAAGAAGAAAAGCTGGTTGACCTCGTTGTGGGTCCAGATGCCTACCGAACCTTACCGGCACTTATTGAAGAAGCAGAAGGCGGACAAAAAGCGATCAATGTTTTACTGAGCCGCGATGAAACCTATGCAGATATCGCACCGGTTCGTTTGAACAGCAACGGCGTGAGCGCCTTTGTGAGCATCATGCGCGGTTGCAACAATATGTGCGCATTTTGTGTTGTGCCCTTTACGCGCGGAAGGGAAAGGAGCCGCGACTGGCGATCGATTCTGGACGAATGCCGGGACCTCTTCGATAAAGGATACCGGGAAGTGACTTTGCTCGGGCAAAATGTGGATAGTTATTACTGGACGGAAGAAGATAACAGCGTAGTGAATTTTGCGCAGTTGCTGGAGAAAGTTGCATTGATTGATCCGCTGCTGCGCGTTCGGTTCAGCACCTCCCATCCCAAGGATATCACCGACGAGGTATTGTTCACCATGGCGAAATACGAAAACGTTTGCAACTATATACACTTGCCGGTACAAAGCGGTAGTACGCGCATGCTGCAACTGATGAATCGCACCTATACGCGTGAATGGTATATCGCAAAAGTGGATCGCATCAAAGAAATCCTTCCCGACTGTGGTTTGTCGACCGATATCATCTCCGGCTTCTGCACAGAGACCGAGGAAGATCACCAGGAGTCGCTCAGCCTGATGGAATATTGCCGGTACGATTTGGCGTATATGTATTTCTATAGTGAGCGCCCGGGTACCCTCGCTGCCCGTCGTTACAAAGATGATGTTCCGGAAGCCACGAAGAAGAGGAGGTTGCAGGAAATCATCGACCTGCACCGTGGCCATTCGCTGGCCAGCATGCAGCGCGATGTGGGCAAAACATTCCGGGTACTCATAGAAGGCGATTCAAAAAAAAGTGACCGTCACTGGGCGGGCAGAAATGACCAGAATAAGATGCTGGTGTTCCCGAAAAATATGGATGGCATCCG
>JAGWTK010000129.1 GCA_028876035.1 Bacteroidota bacterium | reverse complement strand
AGCTTTTCCCGGGGTGACTACCTCATAAAAGGAAAGGCTGTCCTGTTCATCAATGGCAGGAAATCCCATTTGAAAGGTTCGTTGCCTGGATCGACCGTCCAGCGTATCATAAAAAATGGCCTTTCTGATGGTTCCTTTACTGAATACGCCCTCCTGCTGATTGTCGGCCAGGTAAACCTGCACCTGCTGCTTGTATAAATCCAACTTCGCCGGAATTCTGTCGACGGATTGGTTGCTTGCCATCACCAGGTAGGCGGGCGTATAATCGTCCTTCCAATAGGCCGTGCCCTGCACATTGGGATAGGTGACCGGTATCAGCAATCCCTGGGCATTGTGAAACTGGATTGAGAGCGTTTGCCCGTTCAGGGTCACCGGTGCCGAATTTCCTTGCTGCGCAACAGAAGTGGCTGTGGCTAAAATTAAACCGCCTGATACAGCTAACTGAGTTAATAGTGGACGCATAGAATTTGGTTTGTTTAAAGGTACATCGTTGTGGTGATTAATATATTACAGAAAACAAAAAAGCAGTCTCTTGAGACTGCTTTGTTAGTTGACTTAGAACTCTCTGATTAAAGTACTGAAATCGTTCGAACGGGTGAGGCAGGTTCTTGGCAGCCACTTGTATATCCAACTGAGTAGTATTCATAAGTTCCACTACTCAATCCGCTGATTGTGTAGGCTGCGCCATTGTAAATCGCAATGTTGAAATTTGACCATGTGATTGTTCCTTGAATCCGGTAATAAAACGTTGCACTAGATGGGAACGCAATACAAGGAGTAAAACTATTATTTGAGCAAGGATTGAAAAACCCCGCAACTACCAGTTGGTGGGGTACTCCTTGTGTCTGTACAAATATCGGTGCAATTGTCAAACAGGGATCGGTTTGTTGTGCGGTAATATTCTTTACGAGGTCGATGCTTTGAGTATATACCTGCCCGTCAGGACAGGTCACTGTGGGAGTGACCGTAAGTTTCAACGTCGTTAAATTGCAGTAATTGGGAATCTGGAATGGGGCGGCCGTAAAATTATACAATCCTGAATTCAGACGCCCAAGATAGTTCAGTGTTGGAACCAAGGTACTTTGTGATCCATCAGCATAGGTAAAAGTTATAAGGGGGGATAACGAATTTGGATTTTGTAAAATAGCGCCACTGCTGGTACTGCCAAATCCAAGTTGGAACGACATCGAGTTCGTATATGTCCCAAGCGTATAACAGTCTCCATTGTCGTAGGCGACATATGATGCGCCCTTAAAAACGGCAGTCGCAATACAACTTGATTCAATCTTGTTGCCGGATATTGGCATGTTGTCCCAATTGAAGCTTGTAAATGTGAACCCTTTTTGCGTTTCTTTAAGAATGGTTTGTTTCATCAACTCGAATGAAGCACCACTTTTTGCTTCGCTAATCTTTACTGAGTTGTCAGATTCGCTTTTTTGGCACTTGCTGAAAAAGAGAACAAGCGGAATTATCACGACTAGCCGCGACAAGATCCGAACACGATTTTTTTGAAGTTTCATAGAAAAAGTTTTTTGTGAGTTAATAATGATTCTAACTCAATCTAGTGATTCATTTTGTTAATTGTATTTGCGAAGTAAAAAGTGAACACTTAGCAGGGTATTAGTCGATCTGAAAAATATCTAGGGGTTTGTATTAACAATAAATAAGCCGGTCAATTCTGACCGGCTTATTTATTGTTTGAATATTTCTTATTTTCTATTGCTTCTTGATCGTTAGTACCTGCGCAGCATACACTGTTCCGCCATAATTCACATCAACAGAAAGTGTGATTACACCAGTACAAGAAAAAACAAAGCCGCTGGCCTTTGCAGATGATACAACGCTACCGTAGCTTCCAATAGCTTGACTCGCCATCGTTGCAGTACCTGTCGCGGCGTCAACCTTTACGATCCAGGGCTTACGATTTACCCCCCCCGCCTGAACAGCCGGATAAGCATAGAAACTTAATGAGTTTGCGTCAGGTCCAGGAAATACAGTAAGCGTATCTCCGGGCGCGTAGTCTTGCCAATTATCGTCAGATACCACTTTGTAAGCTCCCACCGAAGCAGCCTGGCTAAACGCACAAACCGCAGTCGCTTTCCAGGTCAGGCCAAATTTATAGGCTGGGAAAGACGAAAAGTTAGTGGGTGTATTGGCAGCAGAATATTTCGCGCCGGAAGCAGTCACTACTTCATTTTGCAAAACATACTGGTTGCCTGGCTCAATCGTTCCGGGCGCCAATGCTTTTGCCAGCTCTCCGGTAGAAACTGAAATAACCATGCTGTCGCTATATGGCAAAGTCTTGATCAACTTCCAGGTGGATTTGTCTGACCCTCCGTCGGGAGACGCATATACATTCACAGATGCTACTTTTTCTCCCCTGCTGCCTACTTTCATAGACACCGTAGCAGCCTGGTTACTAAAATCGAGATTACCGTTGATCAAAGCACCCAGGGTAAGGTAAGAACCCATGATCAGGTCCTTGCTGTCGCCGCTGATCTTGTCCTTTTTACAGGACCATACGCCGGTGATGGCGAGGGCGACTACCAATAATGCAATTATATTTTTTCTCATTGTTGATTGTTTTTAATGGATGAAACCTGCAGGATTGTTGTCCCAGAATACCTGAACAGAAGTAACCGTTTTTTGTACGGCGTTCTTATTGAAGTTCACGTATACAGAGGGATAGAAGAAGGAACGGATAAAATCACCCTCGTTGCCGAGCAATGCACGCTGCATATTGGCCACTTTGCCGGTACGACGATAATTGTTGTAGCATTCCAGTCCATTACCCCAGGCCGCCAGCCAGTATTCACGCATGATTACGTTCAGCTTGTCGGATTGGGTAGCAGCTGCGTTGTACAAGGTAGTCACCCTGTTTACATAGTTCTGCTGTTTGTAAGTAGTGATAAGCTTGTTGGTATCGCTGGTGGGAAGGCTGTAACCAATGGTAGTGGCAAACCCTTTCACCTTGTTGAACGACTCGTTTACACCAGACTGTGTCAGCGTCAGCGGATCGCCGGTTGTACCCAGCATCAGTGCCGCTTCAGCTTTCAGGAAATAGGTGTAAGAAGACAGCCAGATGGGAGCAATACCGGCACCTTTCGCACCTACAGCGCGGGAAGAGCTCTGGCCTACTGCTTTGTTCTGATCTGCATCAAACTCGCCACCGGCAGGATACAATCCCCAGGTGCTGCGCAGACCATTATCCGGACCGATACCTTCATTGTTACCATGGTCGCGACCGAGGTAACCGCTTCCTACGATGCAATAGCAGGCACCGGCAGGATAGGGAGAAGCACGGTACAAGCAGGGAATCGCAAACTGACGGGTAGTTTGGTCAGGAACGCGTGAGTCGTTGAACACATCGAGGATCTGACGATAGATATAATAACGAAGGCGCGGATCCTGGATGCCTTTCTCCTGGTACAGCGCCCACATGAACTGCGTACCAATATAATCACCGGCGCCGTTGTCCGTACCGTAATTGCCTACATAGTGCGGGTGACGGCTATCGGGTGCCTGGTTTTTTGTTGAAAAGCTAAACACAAAGTCTTGTGAACTCGTATTAATCAGGTCGTTCTCGGTGAGCAATGCACTGATTTTTCCGGTTACACTTGGATCCACCAAACGGGTTTGCACATACGCTTTTAATTTAAGTGTCTTTGCAAAGCTGGTCCATTTGGCGCGGCTTCCTCCGTAGAACAAGTCATTGGCAGGAGAAGCAGAGGGTGTTTTACCAAAATCAGCAATCGCTGCATCCAGTATCGCCAGCGCAGAGTCATACACAGCGCGGCCTTTGTCCACTTTCGGGTTGGTGTTGGCAACGCCCTGGTTGGCTTCGGAATAAGGCACATCGCCAAACAAATCCACCAATGTGATCATGGTGTAGGCTTTCAGCGTTTTTGCAATACCGCTGTGTACGGTTTGTCCTTTTGCCGTAGCAATCGGGATCATCGTATTGGCAGTTTTGAAAATACTGGTATAAGCCTTATTCCAAGTATCATCGTAACTCTGTGCAGAGTATGCGTTGAAGTAGGTTGGACCATACATGATTTCCTGGCGGACCAAAGCGTCGGTCAGGTCTGAACAGTCTTGATAAAAATTCTTGAAATCAATTTCAAGATTTCCGAGATAAAGATCCACGTCGGCCGCATCGGGGCTCGCAAGATTGGGGTTGGTGAGACCTGCATCCAGCTTATCATTCAGCTTTTTGCACGAAGCCAGGCTCGCCACCGCCGCCAGCATTATCAATATTTTTTTCATTGTCATAATTGTTTTTGAAATAATTAGAAAGTGAACTTGAGGCTGGCGCCGAAACGGCGTGAAGAAGGTCCTGCAAACAGGTCGAGACCGCGTGCATTTCCTCCCGCTCCAAGACTATTGCTTTCGGGATCAAAACGGGTATACTTCGGAAAATTGGGTGCGAGGTACCAGAGGTTGTTTCCGGAGAAAGTGAGTGAAGCAGAACCAAACGGCAGCTTCTTCAGGAAGTTCTGCGGAATGGCATACGACAATGAAAGCTCACGCAAACGAATCACCGTAGCATCCCAGATGGTTACGTTAGAAGGACCGAAACCATACGCATTGAAGTAGATATTGTCTACGCTCTGCTGGATATCATTCGGCGTTCCGTCTTGTTTAACCGTGTTGGGGATGATGAAAGGAAGGGTTCTGTCGAAGTCCGTGTCTTTCGTGGTACCGCGCGCGAGCATGGTACGTACGGTGTTGGAAAACATCTGTCCGCCCTGGCTATAATCCCACTGCATACGGAATGACAGCGATTTGTAGCTCAGGGTACTGATACCTGTCAAACGGTAGTTGGGGTTGGGGTCACCAACGATGGCAATATCAGATGAACCAAGGAAATAGCCGTTGGCATCTACGATTTGTTTGCCAGACTTTGGATCAATCTGCACATAGCTGCCTTGTAACACGCCCAGGGGCTGACCGTTGATGGCAAAGGTTCCGAGGTTGCTGTAACCACCGGTTAGGATGGTTTTGATATCATCGGGCATATCATGCACTTTGCTTTTGTTGATGGTGTAAATACCATCGATTTGCCATCTCCAGTTTTTGTTGCTTACGATAGCATAACCCAGTGCTACTTCAATACCCTTGTTGTCCACCGCACCAGCGTTGATGGCAGTCACCGTGTAACCGGTAGATGCATCCAGCTGGCGATCGAGGATCTGGTTGTTAGCGGTACGGAAGTAGGCGGTGATATCGGCTGTCAATCTCCTGTTGAAGAAAGTACCTTCGATACCAGCTTCTGTTTCTTTCAGCAGCTCAGGCTTCAGGTTCGGATTCGGTACGCGGTTCGGAACAGCCGCAATGTTAACTACATTACCGTTCTTGTCAACAAATGCATTGGTAGTAAGAGATAAAGAAGCGCGGGTGTTGTAGGGGTCGGGGAAATGCGCACTGGTAGAATAACCTACACGCAGTTTCAGGAAGTTCACAGTGCTGCTGTTTTTCAAAGCGTCGATAGCGGAGGTCGGAACAAAAGACAAGCTCACCCCAGGATAGAACAAAGTGCGGTTTGCTTTCTCGAGTGTAGACACCCAGTCGTTACGACCCATCAGGTTCAGGTATACAAAGCTCTTGTAGTCCAGGCTGGCCTGTGCATACACACCAGCGCGTGTTTTGCTCACTTTGTAATCCAGGTCAGAACCACCTTCACTTACGATATCATGTGTGATAAAGTTGCTGTGGTCGAACAAACCATATACGATTTGCTGCGTGCTCTTCAAACCAGTTTGTTTGTAGTCGTCCTGGCGGATTTCAGCGCCGGCGTCCACATTCAAACCGATTGATTTGGTAAGCGCATGGTTGTAGTTAACCAGGAAAGTGTGGTTGTAAATAGAATTGAACTGGCTGGTGGTGCGGTACAAACCGTTTACATAACCAGGTCCGCCTGATTTACCACCCTTGTTAATAGAGATCGACTGGAGCTCATTGTACACATCGAGACCAAAACGGTAGGTAGCGCTCAGTCCTTTCATGATATCGTATTTCAGGCTGAATGCACCAAAGCTGCGGAAAGTAGCGTCTTTCGACAGGGCATTGGCAGCTGTCCAACGTGGGTTTTCGATATCGTTACCACCGCGGTAGTATACGCTGGAGTGGTCAACCGGGTTTTCGTAAGGAAGACCCATGAGGTTGATGCTACGGGGCGTAAACATGAGGTAGCCAAATACAGAAGTAACATCTGGTCCACCGCCCCCACCGTTTGCACCTACAACAGGTGTCTGGAAATCGGTGATAGCGAAGTTCAACACAGCGTTCAATGTAAAGTTATTGGAGAGTTTAGCTGTACCACCAATACCGAAGTTGTTTTTATATACGCGGTTGTTGGGAGTAAAACCTTCATCGTCCATATACGAATAACTCGCATTCAGTGTTCCTGCAGAACCGGAAGAAGCCACGTTCAGCGAAGTGGTACTTACCAGGCCGGTGCGGAAAAAGCTGGATACGTTATCGGTATAAGCACGGTAGTCCTGCGTTTTACCAGCGCCATATAATGCAGGATACGCTGCCTGCAGTGATGGTGAATAAGAAACCTGCAGCGGAGGATTGGTAAACTTCGCACCCCAGTTACTGAAGGCGGCAGAAGGCACCAGGTCGAAACCACCACCATAGTTATTCTGGTAGTCGGGCAGGTTGGCTACTTTATTCGCAAACAAAGATTGTGAAACAGATATTTCCATTTTCTTGTTGAGCTTGCGGGAAGAACCGTTCTTGGTAGTAACGAGTACTACACCATTTCGGGCTGCTTCACCATACAGCGTTGTTGCGCTCAATCCTTTCAGTACGTTTACACTCTCAATACTGTTGGGGTCGAGGTCAAGGAAACGGCTGGAAGAAGAAGTACCGCCACCAAACTGGAAGTTATCGCCGCCGTTGTTACCTCCGTCGAAGGGCACACCGTCCACAATAAACAGCGGGGTAGAAGCGCCACCGGTGATGGTGCTGATACCACGGATATTGATGCTGGTACCACTACCAGAAATACCACTTGAGTTAAGAACGCTCAAACCGGCCACTTTACCATTGAGTACACGACCGATATCGCCTTCCGGACGAAGTTCGAGGTCTTTGCTCGCTACTGTGGTAACCGCATAACCCAATGCTTTTTTCTCTCTTTTAATACCCTGGGCAGTTACTACCACCTCATCCATTGTAGTGTTGGACGGTGTAAGGGCAATGGCAATGGCGCCAGCCTTATCAACCACCAGGGTTTTGCGTTCGAAGCCAATACTTGAAATGATCAATGTAGTACCAGGTTTTACGGAAAGCTTGAAATTTCCGTTGGCATCACTGGTGGTGCCTTTCTTGGAATTCTTCTCCTGGATAGAAGCGCCGCTGATCGGGCTGCCTTTGTCGTCGGCAACCCTTCCCGTCACTTCTACCGTTTGAGCCATACCGGTGTGTGCAAGCACAAGCAGGCCCACTAGAAACGCTAGCAGTTTTCTCATGTCAGTTAATTTTAAGTGAGCTTTAAAATTAGCTTAAATGACATAAACGGCCAAAATAGATGATGAAAGTCTGGTTAACTGGGGCGACGCGGAAATAAGATATTGATTTAAATCTTTTTTTAATGTGTTTACGACTTAATGATTTCAGTCATTTTTCTCCCATTTTTTCCAGCCCGACTCAGTCAAAGGCAGGTTGTTTTTTGACTTGCTCAACCTGTTTCACGGTATGCAATAACAGGTAAGATTTTCAGGGCTTTGTACGCTATGCTGCGTTCGGCAATGTTATTAAATAATAAAAATATGTAAAATATAAAATATTGTATATAATTGCTTTATATTAATATCGGCGAGAGGTAGTCCGTTGAGGCCTGGCACACAAAGTTATTCACAGGCCCAAAAAATAATTTTGTAGTGTGGCGCATATTTGTAATTTAGTGCAAGAATTTAATGGGTTAGTAAGTAAAGGGCTGGTAGCAATACCGGCCCTTTTACTTTTTATGAATTTCTGATCGCATTTACTGCGAATTGACTGTTTTTAATCACGTTTTTTTATACAATCACCAACAGTTACTTCACATTTTTCAAACGTTATTTTCTTCCAACAGCACCGTTGTTTGATCGGCGCAGATTATATGCACGGCCTTATCTTTAACGCATGAGCAAGATCAAAACGGCTTTCTTTTGCCGTAACTGCGGTTATGAAAGTGCAAAGTGGTTGGGTAAATGTCCTTCCTGCAACGAGTGGAATACATTCACGGAAGAAGTCATACAAAAAGATACCGGAAAGCCCGCGGCCGGACAGTGGCAGGATTACGACGGCGCAACCGCTCCTCATACAATACTACTGCACGATGTTAAAAGCAATGAGGAAAAGCGCATATTACTGGCTGATGAAGAATTGAACCGCGTTCTCGGTGGCGGCATCGTACCGGGCAGCATTGTATTGGTAGCAGGTGAACCGGGTATCGGTAAATCAACTTTGTTCCTCCAGGCGGGGCTGCAACTGAATGCACAGCGGGTATTGTATATAAGCGGAGAAGAAAGCGCGCAGCAGATTAAGATGCGCGCCGACCGGCTTTCAGCAAAGAGTGATCAGTTTTTCCTGCTGACAGAAACAAACACGCAAACTATTTTTAAAGAGATAAAGAAAATAAAGCCGGCGCTGGTTATTGTAGATTCCATTCAAACACTGCAAACACCTTATCTCGACTCCTCTCCGGGCAGTATTTCGCAAATCCGCGAAACAGCGGCCGAGCTGCAACGCTTTGCCAAAGAAACCAACACGCCGGTATTTCTCATCGGACATATTACGAAGGATGGCAGCATCGCCGGTCCCAAGATACTCGAGCATATGGTAGACACGGTGCTGCAATTCGAAGGCGACCATCATTACGCGTACCGTATCCTGCGTACCATCAAAAATCGTTTCGGCAGCACAGCAGAGCTGGGGATTTACGAAATGAATGCAACGGGAATGCATGGTGTAAAAAACCCCAGCGAAATTCTCGTCACCCAAAAGGAGGATCAGCTGAGCGGTATCGCGATCGCTGCAGCCATCGAAGGAATGCGTCCCTTGCTGATCGAAGTGCAGGCCCTGGTAACACAATCGGTGTACGGCACGCCGCAACGTACGGTGAGCGGGTTTGATCTCCGTCGCCTGCAACTGCTGCTGGCCGTGCTGGAAAAACGCGGCGGTTTTCATTTTGGGGTGAAAGATGTTTTCCTCAATATTGCCGGAGGATTCAAAATTGAAGATCCTTCAATAGAGTTGGCCGTCCTGGTGGCTTTACTTGGATCATACGACGATACCACCGTTCCAATGAATATTTGTTTTGCGGGAGAAGTAGGTCTCAGTGGTGAAATAAGGGCAGTCAACCGCATTGAACAACGCAT
>JAGWTK010000691.1 GCA_028876035.1 Bacteroidota bacterium | reverse complement strand
TATTTGTTCCCCAGATTATGATCCTGTTCGGTTTCATTACCATTCTCGAGGATTCCGGCTATATGGCGCGGATCAGCTTTTTAACAGATAAGCTCATGCGAAAAGCCGGCCTGAATGGAAAGAGTGTGATGCCGATGATCAGCGGTTTTGCCTGTGCGGTGCCCGCTATCATGAGTGCGCGCAATATCGAAAACAAGAAAGAAAGACTGCTCACCATCCTCATTACGCCGTTGATGAGCTGCAGTGCGCGCTTGCCGGTATATACCATCTTAATCGGACTGGTCATTCCCCGTCAGCATGTGCTTGGGTTTATTAGTTTGCAGGGCCTGGTGATGATGGGTCTCTACCTGCTGGGCATCGTCATGGCTTTGATCATCGCCTACATTGCAAAGTGGTTTATCAATATCCAGGAGAAAAGTTTCTTTATTCTTGAACTACCGGTGTACCGTTCACCGCGGTGGAAGAATGTGGGCATTACCATGCTCAACAAAGCAAAAATTTTTGTGGTAGATGCGGGCAAGATCATCATGGTGATCAGTCTTATCCTGTGGGCTTTGAGCAGTTACGGTCCGCCTGCACAGATGCGGCAGGTAGAGCAGCAATACGACAGTCTGATTGTGCAACAACCGTCGAAAGCGGCCGAACTCGAAACCCAAAAGCAATCGGAATTGCTGCAGCATTCCTTTGCGGGTATGCTGGGTAGGGGCATTGAACCTGTGATTGCCCCGTTGGGATACGACTGGAAAATCGGCATTGCGCTGATCACCTCGTTTGCCGCACGCGAAGTGTTTGTAGGAACAATGGCAACATTGTACAGTGTGGAGGGCGGAAAAGACGCCGACAAAACCACACTGAACCAGAAAATGCAGGCAGCCCGCAAGCGCGATGGCACCCCTGTTTATACCCTGGCCACGGGTGTGTCGCTAATGATCTTTTACCTGCTGGCCATGCAGTGCATGAGTACCCTGGCCGTGGTAAAAAGGGAAACCCGGAGCTGGAAATGGCCCCTGATCCAGCTTTTTTATATGACCGGACTCGCTTATGCAATGAGTTTCATTGCTTTCCACCTGCTACGCTGAGGACCTGAACTTATCCACCTGCCCAATAAAAACCGATCCGGGAGCGTTACTAGCCTACCAATTCCTGTACGACTATGAAAAACGTATGCCTGCTCCTGCTGTTGGCAATGGCCGCTGCAACGACCCACGCTCAAAGCGCTTCTTTCAACTATCCCGATGCGTTCTATTTTGTAAAGGAGATCAATGTAAGCAAACAAACCGAACGTCCCTTCCATCTTGAAATAACAGTAAAGGAAAATCCCGCAGATTCATTGTCGAAGGCCCGTATCTATGCCATCCAGGTAAGAAAAGGCAAGGAAGATATCATTGGCAGAACCATGACTTATGCAAAGATTGCATCGAATGGTGAATGGAATACGTATAGTATCGATGGCATTACGGACAAAGCAGCTACCCGCATCTGGTTGTATGCTGCAGTGAACGGTAATGGCGACTACTACTTTGATAATATCTCCTATTCCATTGCTGATCACACGGGCACCCTCCTGGAAGCGGACCTCAGCAACCAGTCTTTCGAAGATCACAAACTGCTGAATGGATATTTTGTTAGTCCGACCGACGGCAAAAACATCCGCGTTCAAAAATCACCCGTTGCTTCAGAAGGTAAACAAGCCGTATTGGTGAGTGTAACAGGCCAGAAGCCCGCGGGGATGAGAACGATTGTGAAGAACTAATAAAGATTTATAGAATTAGGTAGAACTTTCTCATTTGAATGTTCAGCGGC
>JAGWTK010000128.1 GCA_028876035.1 Bacteroidota bacterium | reverse complement strand
ACAGAATCCCGGATACTAATACGTCGCTAACATCTCTCTAAAAAATCTATCCGTCTCAGGCGGATAGATTTTTTATATTATATTGAACCATCGATGAGAACTTCCCACTTTCTGCGAACGCTGCTTTCCCTGTTTTTGGGCGGCTGTTTTTCATGTTCGCAGCCTGCAACAGAAAATCAAGCTCCTGCCGACAATACACCTCACCTGTTTTCACTGCTGGGACCCGAGCAAACGAATATCAATTTTCAGAATACACTTACAGAAGGATTAAATACGAATATCCTGATGTATGAATATTTCTATAACGGTGGCGGCGTTGCGGCAGGCGACTTCAACAACGACGGTCTTACCGATCTTTACTTCACATCCAACATGGGTGATAATGCCCTCTACCTGAATAAGGGCAACCTGCAATTCGAAGACATTACTGCCATCTGTGGCGCGGCCGGCCGGTCGGGCCCCTGGAAAACCGGCGTAAGCGTGGCCGATGTAAATGGCGATGGTCGTCTCGATATCTATCTCTGCTATTCCGGTGCCCTTCCACCTGAGAAAAGGGTCAACGAACTTTATATCAACAAAGGCAACAACAGTCGTGGAACGCCCATGTTCGAGGAAAGAGCCGCTGCGTTTGGGCTGAACAACGCTGCTTTCAGCAACCAGGCCTATTTTTTTGATTATGATCGCGATGGCGATTTGGATATGTTGCTCCTCAACCACAACCCAAAAAATCTTCCCATCCTCAACGAAAAGGGTACTGCCGAAATGATGGCAAAAGACAGTCCCGAAAAAGGACTTCGCCTTTTCAAACAAACCAAGGGGCATTTCGACGATGTAACCACCGTGTCGGGTATCAATGGTTCAGAGCTGAGTTACGGATTGGGTCTTGGCATCGCGGATTTCAATGAAGACGGATGGCCCGACTTTTATGTATCGAACGATTACGCAGTACCCGATTATCTGTATATAAACAACAAAAACGGAACCTTCAGCAATAAACTCAGCGACTATGTGCGGCATACCAGCCAATTTTCGATGGGCAATGATGTCAGCGATATCAACAACGATGGCCGCACAGACATCTTTACCCTCGATATGCTGCCGGAAGACAATCACCGGCAAAAGTTATTACTGGCGCCGGACAATTACGCAAAATTTGATGTAAACGTTCGCAGTGGTTTTTATTACCAGTATATGCGGAACATGTTGCAGCTGAACAATGCCAATGGCAGCTTCAGCGAAATTGGCCAGCTGGCGGGCATCTCCAATACCGACTGGAGCTGGTCGGCACTGTTCGCCGATTATGACAATGATGGCTGGAAAGATTTGTATGTGACCAATGGCTATCGCCGCGATTATACCAACCTGGATTTTATCAACTACATGAACGAATATGTGGCGAAGAAAGGACGCCTGCAGCGGGATGATGTAATGAAGATCATTGATGAGATGCCCGCCTCCAATATCGTAAACTATGTATTCCGTAATAAACACGGTAACACATTTGAAAACAAGCAGGCCGACTGGGGCATTACCAAAGTATCAAACAGCAATGGAGCCCTCTATGCAGATCTGGACAACGATGGGGATCTTGATTTGGTGACGAACAATATCAACCAGCCTGCCTTTGTTTACCGCAACAATGCCCGCGAGCAGAATAAACAGCATTACCTGTCGGTCAACCTCAAAGGGGATTCCGGGAATACCCAGGGCATTGGAGCCCACCTGACCCTTTTTACTAACGGTATGCAACAAACGCTGGATCAGAATCCCGCGCGCGGATACCTGTCGACTGTATCCTATACCCTGCATTTCGGCCTGGGCGAACAAACCAGCGCAGATTCATTGTTCATCACCTGGAACAGCGGCAAAATGCAAAAGCTCTACCAGCTTAGGGTAGATACCACCCTGATGCTGGAGGAAAAAATGGCCACGGCAGCAAAACCGGCCAGTATCCCACAACATCCACTCTTTAATAAAACTGCGGCGCCAATATCCTACCAGCCGGCACCGCAGGTGATCAATGATTTTGACCGTCAGCCTTTGCTTATCAGCGAATTTTCCTGGCAGGGACCGGTTATCCGAAAGGCTGATATCAACAAGGATGGCAGAGAGGACATATTGGTTGGCGGACAACAGGGACAGGCATTGGCAGTTTATGTACAATCTGCCAACGGCGGCTTCACGCAAAAGAAATGGCCAGTCTTTGAAAAGGACAAAGCCTGCACTATTGCTGATATTGCTGTTTTTGATGCTAACGGTGATGGCTATCCGGATATTTACCTGGCCTCCGGCGGTTACCATAACCTCAATGAGAACGACAGCCTGCTGCAGGATCACCTTTACCTGAATGACGGCAACAATAACTTTTTGAACGGCACTGGCATCCCGGTTACTGCCGCGAGCAGCAAATCCTGCGTACGGGTACAGGATATCAACGGCGATGGGCATCCCGATCTTTTCGTGGGTGGAAGGGTAGTGCCCGGCAGGTACCCCGAACCGCCCAGGAGTTTTATCCTGATCAATGATGGTAAGGGGCATTTTAGCGATCAAACCAAACAAATTTGTGCGGCGCTCGAAAAGCCAGGCATGATTACCGACGCACGATGGGTTGACCTTGATGGAGATGGGAAGAATGAACTGGTGACTGCAGGGGAGTGGATGCCCCTGCAGGCATGGAAATATACTGCCAGACAGTTGAAAGATGTAAGCAACCAGTTTTTTGATGCCGTGTATTCGGGATGGTGGAATACGATTGAAACAGGGGACTTCAATGGTGATGGAAAGCCTGATATCGTTGCCGGAAACTTTGGATTGAATACACAATTTCATCCAACGGTTAAAGAACCCATGGATATGTATTACGCCGACTTCGACAAGAACGGCTCGGTAGACCCTATATTCAGTTTTTACATCCAGGGAAAAGCCTGGCCCTATGTCACCCGCGATGAGCTGGTTACACAACTACCGGTGTTGCGCAAGCGCTTTTCCGATTTCAAGAGTTATGCCGACATTGGCACCAACGACCTTTTTCCGGAAGACGTACTGAAGGGAGCTGGGCACCTGCAGGCAGCGTATACCGCCAGTTGCATTTTGCTGAATAAGGCAGGTGGGAAATTTTCCATGACTGCACTGCCGGAACAGGCACAGTATGCACCGGTGTATGTACTGCAGCCACTCGACTACAACCACGACGGGAAAACTGACTTATTGGTGTGTGGCAATAACAACCATACCAAAATTCGTCTCGGCAGATTCGATGCGAACTACGGCGTATTGTTGACAGGAGATGGCAACGGTGGATTTACTTATGTGCCACAGCCTGTATCGGGCTTTGACCTGAGAGGGGAGGTGAGGGCTTGCGTACCTGTTGGAGATAAATGGGTGTTTGGCATTAACGGGCAGCCGCTGAGTGCCTGGTCGCCCACCCTGCACCCGCATTAGAACAACCATACCACTTGCTTATGAAATATTTTTTTACGCTACCAGCAATGGCTCTTTTGCTGTTGTTATCCTGCCGCCAGGTAGCAACGCCGCCGCCGCCAGATTATGAACTGGCCGCCCAATGGGCCGACATGACGAACTATATCACAAAGAATACCCCGGCTAACTCGCCCACTTTTGCCTCGAGGTGTTTTGGTTATATCGGGCTTACCATGTACGAATCGGTCGTGCATGGATGCGCGCCTTACCAGTCCGTCGCTGCGCAATTGAACGGACTTGGGGCATTGCCAGCACCGGTTCCGGCCTTGCGGTACAACTGGAAAATGAGTTTAAACGCAGGACAGGCTGCAATACTCCGGCTTATTTATATTCAAACATCAGATAACAACAAACACCGGATCGACTCGCTGGAGCAAACGCTGCAGCAACAATTGGCCAGCACGGAGAAAGATACAGCTGTCATCAGCCGATCGATTGCATATGGAAAAATCATTGCGCAAAAGATTTTCGAATGGTCGATGTCAGATGGTGGTCACCGCGGATACCTCTCCAATTTTGACAAACAGCTGGTATTTGCAGACAAGCCGGGTTGCTGGAGACCGCCCCTGTTCGCGCAATCTTTCAGCCATTATCCATTGCATCCGCATTGGGGAACCAACCGAACCTTTCTTGCGATCGATTCCGCGCTGCCGGCGCCCGCATTTATTCCATACGACACCACACCCGGTTCACCGTATTACGAACAATTCATGCAGGTGTACAAAAAAGAACAGGTGCTCACACAGGCAGAAAAGGAAGCAGCCATCTGGTGGAGCGACGATCCTGATGTAACATTTACTCCGCCGGGGCACTCGTATTATTTTGCCAGCATCGCCATCCGAAGAACAAAACCGGATCTCGGTAAAGCAGCGGCCACCTATGCCCGCATTGGAATGGCGCTTGCCGACGCATTTCGCAATTGCTGGAAATGGAAATACCAGTTTTTCACCGAGCGCGCCAACACATTTGTGCCCGCACACATCGACCAGCATTGGGAATCATTCTGGCCAGACCCGCCTTTTCCGGCCTTTCCCTCGGGCCATGCAATACAGGCAGGTGCAGCCGCTACCGTGCTAACTGCCCTTTACGGGGATCATTTCGAATTCACCGACAGTGCGCATGTAGGTCGTCCGCGCGACGAAATCCGTAACACCGATTTTAAGGCAAGACATTTCCATTCGTTCCGGGAGGCGGCAGAAGAAACTGCCATGTCGAGATTCTGGGGTGGTATTCATATACCGCAGGATAACCAGCGTGGACTGGAGCAGGGCGAAATCATTGCGAATAATTTCAACCAGTTGAAATGGACAAAATAAGAATAAAGGTCGCCGCAATCCTGCTGCTTGTCAGTGCCGGTCTTATTGCGTCACTGGCATTGCCGGCACAAACCAGGTTTACCGACGTGAGCAGCCAGGCGGGCATCAGCCATGTGTTCAAAGTGTATGAAGGAATGTTCGGTGGCGGCGCCTGTGTGCTGGACTTTAACAACGATGGATGGGAAGATGTTTACATTACCGGCGGCACCAACGACGACGTATTATACAAAAACAATGGTAACGGCACATTCACCAATGTGGTCGCACAATCAGGAATGGCCGCAATTACCAAAAACTTCGTCACCCAGGGCGTTACGAGTGCAGATGTGAACAAAGACGGTTTTGTTGACCTGTTCATCACGACCATTACCCGGCGCGACCGGAAAGAACCGATACCCAGGGCTATCAATCTTTTGTTCCTGAACAATGGCAATGGTAGCTTTCGCGATGCCACCAAAGAATACGGGTTGGATCAGCTGGTTTCTTTCAGCACGGCCGCCAGCTTTGGAGATTTTAATGCAGATGGCTGGCCCGACTTGTATGTAGGCAATTACTTCAATGAGTTTGAAGGAAAGCTTAGCGTGGTAACCGACGGAACAGTCGTGGGAGCGAATCAAATTGCAAAAGGGTATTTGTTGCTGAACGAAAAAGGGAAACATTTCAAAGATGTGTACAGCGCCTACGGACTCGACTACCGTGGATTTGGCTTTGGTGGCATTTTTACCGATTTCGACAATGACCGCGACCAGGACCTCTTCATCAACCACGATTTTGGTTACAAGCGAACGCCCGATATACTGCTGGAGAATCGTTATCCAAAAAAATCCTTCATAGATGTGAGTAAGGAGGAGGGGATGGATTTGCGGATCAACTCCATGGGCACAGCAGTCGGTGATTATAACAATGATGGACTGCTGGATTATTATATGACCAATATCAAATTCAATTATTTCATGGTCAACCAGGGGGCCGGTAAGCCATTCGTGAACCGGGCCAGGGAACTTGGTGTCGATTTTTTTGCCATCAGCTGGGGCGCCAATTTCGCCGACTTCGACAATGACGGTGACCTGGATCTGTTTGTATCGAATGGTGACCTGAACCCGAATTGCGTACCCATGGCCGATTTTTATTTCGAGAACACCGGCGGACATTTTCGTGACCAGGCGAGTGTGGTGGGACTCGCCGACTATGCCATCGGCCGTGGCTCGGTAGTATTCGATTATGATCACGATGGCGATTTGGATTTACTGGTCGTTAACCAGGAACCCGTCCTGCCGAATTACCCCGTTGCCTCGGTGACCAGGTTATACCGGAACGATTCTACTTCCGGCAATTGGATAAAGATTGCATTGAAAGGGTTGGACGCTGAATCACATGGTATCGGCGCACGCGTTGAAATTGAAGCCGGCGGAAAAAAAATGATTCGTGAAATTGATGGCGGCGCCTCCAGTCATATGTCACAGAATTCAGTAATTGCGCATTTCGGACTTGGGGCTATCGGAAAAATTGACAAGGTCACCGTTTATTGGACGGGCGGCAACCAGCAAAGTCTGCAGAACGTAAAGGTCAACCAGCAGCTAACCATTACCGAAACACCAAGGCCCAAATTCGCCGCCTGGAAAATATTCGCCATGGGTTTCGGGTTTGTAGCAGCTTTAATACAGATAGTGCGTTTTATCCGCGCAAAAAATAGAACTTCGAAATCCTCATAGGGAAAAGTCAGGTTTATGAAGACAATCGTTGCGAGTGTTGCCCTGTTACTAATAACAATATTGCCTCCGCCAGGGAAGAAGATCACGCTATGGATGATTGGGGATTCCACGATGTCGGTTAAAGAAACGATTGCCTATCCTGAAACCGGCTGGGGCATGCCTTTTGTTTATTTTTGGGACTCAACCGTAACTGTCGACAACCGCGCAAAAAACGGGCGCAGCACCCGTACTTTTATCGAAGAGAACCGGTGGAAGCCGGTGACCGAACAATTGAAGCCCGGTGACTATGTCTTTGTTCAATTCGGGCATAACGACGAAGTTCCCACCAAAGGAAGTTATACAACAGAGACTGCATTTGCGGCCAACCTTTCCCGTTATGTGGCAGAAACAAGGGAAAAAGGCGCTACGCCCGTACTGCTAACACCTGTTGCCCGCCGGAAATTCGACAGCACGGGGCACATCGTTGGTACCCACGACACCTATTCTGCCATTGTAAGGACTGTTGCGGCTCAAACCCATACCACCCTGATCGATCTTGACAGACTGAGCCAGGACTTATTACAGTCATGGGGTGACGCACCGTCTGCATTATTATTTAATCATCTCAAGCCGGGCGAACATCCGAATTATCCGGAAGGGAAAGATGACAATACTCATTTTAACGAATTGGGTGCACGCATCATGGCCGAGTTGGTGCTGAAGGAAATCCGCCGGCAGGTCCCTGATCTCGCCAGCCATATCAGAACGATTGTTCCAAAAAAATAACGTATGCGTATTCGTGTTTTATTTTTTGCAGCCATGTTCTTTCTTATAAAAAGCGGACGGGCACAAACTGCCAACCCATCGCAATACAAATACATATTTACGGTAGCGAAAGATGGTTCGGGCGACTATAAGTACATCCAGGATGCGATTGATGCGATGCGGGTCTATCCGCTGGCACCCATCACCCTGTACATTAAGAATGGCGTCTACAATGAAAAAATAGAATTGCCCGCCAACAACACAGACGTGACGTTTATTGGAGAGAGCGTTGACAAAACCATCATCACTTTTAACGATTACTCAGGCAGGGGAAAACTGAACACATTCACCTCCTATACCGCGAAAATTTCAGGGAATCGCTTTGTTGCCGAGAATATCACGTTTGTGAATTCGGCGGGGCCGGTAGGACAGGCAGTCGCCCTGTATGTAGATGCTGATAAAGCGGTGTTCCGTAATTGCCGTTTTTTGGGCAACCAGGATACCATCTTTGCTGCTGGGGAAAACGCCCGGCAATATTTTAGCGACTGTTATATCGAAGGCACAACCGATTTTATATTCGGACCTG
Source organism: Bacteroidota bacterium (assembly GCA_028876035.1). Taxonomy (GTDB): domain Bacteria; phylum Bacteroidota; class Bacteroidia; order Chitinophagales; family Chitinophagaceae; genus JACMLD01. The sequence continues at coordinate 1,538 of JAGWTK010000128.1, read as the reverse complement.
CGACCACGTATTTTGAACGATGCAGGATACATTGCAAAACCAACTCCTTTATCACTGCTGCGAATACGCCAAAAGATAAGAAGTTTGGGTTTGTTTTCAGGAATTGTACCATCACAGCCGATACATCCGTCAGCCAACTTTACCTGGGCAGGCCCTGGCGTTCGTACGCCCGTACTGCTTTTATTGAATGCGCGTTGCCGGTCTGCATTGCGCCTGCGGGCTGGGACAACTGGTCGAATCCTGAAAATGAAAAAACCACCTACTACGCAGAATACCGCAATAACGGCAGCGAAACCAAACAGCGTGCGGCCTGGACGCACCAGCTCAGCGACAAAGAAGCGCTGCAGTTCAGCATCGAAAATGTACTGGGTACCGACAGCAGCTGGTACCGAATGATTCGGAGCAAAGCTTTCGAGTGGCCGGCGAAGACAAAATCTTAATCTACAAAAGTCCGTTTAACACGCTTATTTCCGTCCGGGCTTTATACATTTGGAGATGCCAGCATCAAAACCAATTCGTACTGCCCTCTGCTCCTTTGGAATGAGCGGATGGGTATTCCATGCTCCGTTTATTGCCATCAATCCCGGGTTCGAACTATATGGCGTTTGGGAAAGAACCAAAAACCTTGCAGCAGAGAAATACCCTGGCGTTAAAACATTTCGCAGCCTGGAAGAATTGCTGGCGGATGAGTCCGTTGAACTGGTGGTAGTCAACACACCCAATGCCACGCATTTCGAATACGCGAAGAAAGCGCTGGAAGCGGGCAAACACGTGGTAGTAGAAAAGCCCTTTACCATCACGGTGGCCGAAGCGCAATTGCTGTCTGAGCTCGCAGTAAAGAGAGGCCGGGTACTAACGGTGTACCAGAACCGCCGTTTCGACAGCGACTTCCGCACTGTTCGGAAAGTCGTGGAGCAAGGCTTGCTTGGTCAGGTGGTGGAAGCAGAAATTCATTACGATCGCTTCAAAGAAGAGCCAGGTCCAAAATTGCATAAGGAAACGCCTGGTCCGGGTACAGGTTTGTTATACGACCTGGGTTCACACCTGATCGACCAGGTGCTCCAGTTATTTGGCATGCCCGAAGCAGTCTTTGCCGATATCGCTGTCATGCGAAAACTTTCAAAGGTGGATGACTATATGGAAGTGCTGCTCTATTATCCCAACCTCCGTGTAAGGGTTAAATCGAGTTATGTGGTGAGAGAGGCGACGCCTTCCTACGCATTCCATGGAACAAAAGGCTCCTTTATCAAAGCACGCACCGATATCCAGGAAACGGCCCTGCAGGCAAATAAAAAACCAGGCGGCAGCGACTGGGGTATAGAACCGGAGTCGGAGCGGGGACTACTGCATACAGAGAAAGATGGAAAAATCATCCGGGAATACGTCGAAAGTGAGAAAGGCAATTACGGTGATTTCTACAGCTTATTGTACAAATCCATCCGCGAAGGTGAACCACTGGCTGTAACGCCCCGGCAGGCGACAGATATTATCCGCATCATCGAAGCTGCCTACGAAAGTAACCGCAGCCGCCGGGTGGT
>JAGWTK010000127.1 GCA_028876035.1 Bacteroidota bacterium | reverse complement strand
ATAGCAGGAATAGCCTGTTCCTGTTACCGGTCAGCAGGCAAGCGCAGAACGGGAATGGCAGGAAGAGCAGGAAATTGCCTGCAAGATCGGGATAAAAGTAATACAGGTTCTCATGGGTCAGGGCCAGATGCTTTTCCAGCAGTTCCAGGTTCTTTTTAAAGGGAACCAGGTTGATCCTGTTTTCTTCGGCCACCGGAAACTTCCGCCGCCGGGCAAAAAAGACGATATAGCCCAACACAGCAAAATAAGTGATGGCGGCCAATGAAGCCAGTTGTCGGAATACCGGGCTTTTCATCATCGCGCTGTTTTTTGCGCCGCTATTTGTTCGCACAGCATGATGTATTGTGCTGCTCTTTCTGCGGCCGTTGGAAAACCGGCCAGGGTTTGCAGCCCATTATTCACCAACGATGAAGCCAGGGCCTTATCGCTCATCAGTTGCTCAATCCTATCTGCGATATCGTTTTCATTCTTCGGGTCGAAATAAAGCGCGCTGTCGCCGCAAATGCTGCGCGCAAAACTCAGGTCGGAGGTAAGAATGGGTGTTTTCATGATCATCGCCTCCGGGTACGATGCAGAAAAGCATTCCAGCATCGTCGGCAGAAGCATCGCATCAGCGCCGGCGTAGATATGCGGACAATCCGCTGCCGGAACAACGCCGAGGTTGCGGATATGATCGTCGCCGGCAAACAGGCTGTTGAAGTCGCCAGCCGGCAGGGTCACATAAAAGAAAACGTTCTGATGCCCGCGCTGCTTCAACGTTCGCGAGACCCTTGCAATAATTCCAAGGTTCTTATGCGGAAAGTTGGAAGAAATGGTGACCAACCTGAATTCTCCGGCTGCGCGCGGCGGCAGGATATTTCGCAAATTTGCCGGATTGAAGTTTCTGAAATGGTGATTACAGGTATTATTCACCACGAATATGTTATCAGCAGGTATTCCGAGGTATAGATGCAGTCTTCGCTTCACATCGGCTTCTTCCACTACATGGTACTGCGCATTTTTTTTGAAGTAGTAGTTCTTGTAAATGTTTTCGAGAAAATTTTTCAATCGTTGTTTCAATGGCAGCGTGCGAATAAATGCCGAATCCGGGTTAATGGTCCAGGGATAAGCAAAGCCTGCTAGGTGCGGTGCTGCCGGTGTCCAATAAGTGGGTGCAAAAACAGAAAAGACCGCATCGGCAGCAAAGTCTTTTTCAATCGAACCCAGTTTAGCAATCTGCTGACGAAAGCCCTTGCTGCCCGGCGTACCGGTGGTCAATGAAACAACTTCGCAGTTAGCGGGAAAGGAAGCCTTATTGATCTGTTGCTCTACTTCTCCGGATACCGCAATGAGGTATTGGTGCCTGTTTATTTTTTTCAGTTCTTCCAGGAAGGATAAGGTCACCTGCAAGGCACCGCTTTTCCTGATATTACTGGCGTTGATAAAAATCTTCATACAAATCTTTTTTAGCCGGCTGCCTGCAAAGCCTGTAAGGCACCCTGCGCAAATCTTTCCGGTCCCCAGTGCTGTATCATTTTTCTGCCTTCCGCACCCATCCGTTCCGACAAGTAAGGGTCCTGGATAAAGCGCAGGAGCTTTTCTTCCAGGTCGGCCACCGAGTTGGGATCAAAACGGAAACCGTTTACGCCGTCTTCCACCAAATCAAAAGCACAGCCTACATTCTTCGAAACAAGTACAGCCGCGTTGCTGGCCATGGCTTCGTTTATGACCAGTCCCCATTCTTCATATAAGCTGGGAAGTATAAACGCTTCTGAGCGGGCAAAGAAAACCGGTGTTAGTTCTACCTGTTGAAAAGGATAAAAAACCACTTCGGGTATTGGCAGGGGCGGGGCAGCCTGGGTAAGGCCTTCCCGTACAGCAAGTCCTTTTTTCTTTACCAGTTCGCGCAGTTTTTTTTCTTCATTGCCTTCGCCTACCAGTACCAGCGCAACGGCCAGTGCAGGCGCTTTGCTTACCAGCGATGCATAGGCTTCGATCAGCTGCGGAATATTTTTCTTTTCTACAAAACGGCCCAGGTTGAGAAAGAAGCGTTGCGGAAGATTCGGAACCGGCAATGATTCGGGCGGGGCATTTTTCCATTTATCGGCTTCCCGGCTGAAATGCGTGGTATCTACTACATCGTACCCGAGGAATACTTTGTTGGGATCCTGGCCATAGTCGCAGGCATATTGTTTTTGTGGCGCACCGCCCACCAATGCGGCGGAAAACTGCCGCACCAGGAAGTGTTTTGCCCATTTACCAGGCAATGAGGATCGTTCGGTAAGGCGCCAGGATTCATTCATCAACACTAGTTTGCAACCGGCCATTCTTGCTGCCAGCACCGACAGCAGGTTGGGCATCGGCGAGTAGCTCGGTAAGAAGATGCTGCTGATGCCTGATTTCTTTATTTGCTGCTTCAATGCGGATGCAATTCGCCAGGCATCAGCAAAGCCATTGGGTTCTTTTTCACCCAATGTTACCACGGTAGTATTGGAAGGAACAACAGGTTTCCAGCCATAGGTTGAGCTGGTTTCAAAAAACCGGAAGGCATAGAGTTCATCACCCTGTTGCTTCAACGCATTGGCCAATGCTTCAATGCGTGCTACGTGGTAGGGACCGAAATCAGAAAACACGATACCAATTCGTTTATTCATGCAGGTTACTTATCACTTTTTTGTAAATGGTTTTTCTCCGGCCAGGTGCAAAACCCAACCCAGTGCCAACGCCAGCAGGGTTCCTGCAAATGCATAGCCAAAATGTGCTGGCAGTCGCCCTTGGTTGCGGTGCATCAGCCAGCCTGAAATAAGACAAATCAGTGGCATGTGTACAGCATAGAGCGTATAGGAAAATGCGCCTAGTTTTTCGAGGTGCAAAAGCGCATTGAAAATACGGGTGGTGAGTACGAGGTAAAGAAAAGCCGTGATCAACGCGGTAAGAATGACTTCTTTGCCAATGACTGAAAATGCCAGCGCCGCGCCACTGAAGGCAACGGCAAACAGGAACACGAGGCCCGCCCTGATATCGAATGTTTTTTCGATGAGTACATCTGCCAGTAACATACCTGCATACCAGATAATAAAGAGGTTGAGTACTTTGTGGGCCAACAACGGCATATAATTTCCATAGAGTAAACTCAGTATCCACAATAAGAATACGCCAGCGGTGGTGATGTATTTATTCTTGCGGAATAGAAACAACAACGGAACGTACAACATATAAAACCACCATTCATACATCAGCGACCAAAGCGCGCCATCGGTACCCCATACAGGCGTATATATCTTTTGCACAAAGAAAAGATTACCGAGCAGGGTGGTTGGATCAAGATGCGGATGAATATTTTCATTGATCGATGGATAGGCCGTTTGCGAAAAATATACAGGGTATCCGAGTTTCATCCCGGCTGTATCGAGCAGCCAGGTTACGAGCAATGCAATCAGCAGCGGTGGATAAATACGACGGATGCGTTTCACCAGGTATTCAGTTATTGAAAACTTACCTTCTTTTTGAATGCGGCGCGAAACGCTGTAATGAATCACAAAGCCTGATAAAACAAAAAAGAAAAGCACGGCTTCATTGCCAAATTTGAAAGCCGACATCAGGTATACGAATATTTTGTTGAACCAGTTATAGGTTTCCGGATGTTTACTGTAGCCTGTTTCGAAACCCTCCCAGAGCAACCACCTGCAATGGTGGATTAGCACATAGCAGGCAGCTATCCCGCGCAATGCATCCAGGTTTTTAAGATTTTCTTTGATGAGGGGTTTGTACATGGATTTAGAGCTTTGCTAGTTCATCAGAGAAACGTTCGAGGCTGTATTTTTCTGCGGTAGGAAGACATCGGGCCGACCATTCTTTTAACCGTCCGGGGTTTACCAATACCTGCGTTATCGCAGCCACCAATTCGTTTGTTCCGGGGTTAGACAAGGTAAACCCGTTTTGATTGTGTACCACCACCGGGGCACAGCAGGTGGTAGCAATGACCGGGAGCTTCCATGCCATGGCTTCCAGCTGGGTAAGGCCAAATCCGTCTGATAAAGTTGGGAACAGGAATACGTCTGCCTGCTGGTAAAACCGGTCGGTCTCTTCGCGGGTAGCCACCCCCTGGTAGCGTACATTAGGCATGTCTTTTAAAATCGCTTCGTCGATTTCTGCCTGTCCCACAAAAATAAATTCAACCGGCTGAGCGGACAGTTCACGTGCGGCAGCCAGCGCGAGATGAACCCCTTTGCGCAGGGTGAGCGTTCCCAGGAATAAACATCGAAGCGGACGTTCGGCGTTAAACCTTTCAGGGTAACTGCGCTGGAAACGCTGATGTACTGCCTGCACCTGGTAGGGCAGGTCTACGATTTTTATTTTAGCTGCATCAATTCCTTCTGCGATCAAACCCTGGCGGCTCCATTCAGAATTCACCATGATGGTATCGGCCAGCATACATTCTTTGCGCCAAAGTTCCCAATAGGCAGCGGGCGCCGGGGTCCACGCAGAAGGATAACGGGCAGATTCTGCGGCTACCACGGCTGCAACAATCTGTTCTTCGCGCAAACCCGGATCGATTTGAAATAAAATTGTATGTTGCCTGCGTTTGGCGGCTGCTTCGAAAATATGCAGGGCGGTATAGCTGGTCGCCAGTACCGGCAGGTTGGGTAAGCGCAGAAAGATGGGCAGCGCTTTCTCCTGGAAATAATTGTTCCGCGCTATGATTTGCTGCCACCCGTCTTTTACCTGGTAGCGCAGCATGATCTCCTTCCATAAAAAAGAAAGACTGAAGCTGCGTACCGCTGCAGCCGGAATAGCGGGGTGATAGCGGTTGCTGAAAGAACGCACGATGCGTAGTGGTGCTTTCGATAATAATTTTCTCAACCAGGCTTTTCCAATCCAGGTATCGGTTATCATCACTTCGAGGCGATCCTTCGAAGCCAGCGAGCGGGGGAGCAGGTAATGTGCCCGTGCGCCAATATGGATAGAAATTGTTTTACCCGAGGGCATAAGCAGCTTGTTGTTTCAGGAATTTTTTATAGAGGTACGTAAAAACGATCAACGGCCAGAAACTCATCAGCACAATAGCAAAATCTCCTGCCAGGTCCCCACTTCTAAAAACAGGAATCATGGAAGTGAGCATGGCGGGAACGAGAAATGCACTCAGGTCGGAATTAAAATAGGACAAGGCACGGTACAACTTCGCAATAAAAAATGCCCAAACAATACTCAGCAGTGCCACGGCCCAGGGTCCACCTTCCGAATAAAATACACCCCAAATGGTAGGCGAAAATCCAGCAGAGTCTTCGTTGTACCATCCATGCCTGGCTTCAACATTTCTTACCCAGCTGGCCAACGGCTTCTCCGGCCAGAGGCTGCGTGGTATAGGACGCAGCAAAATATTCAGGTGTTCCTGGCCGTAGCCATACGGAAGTTCATTGGGAAATACCTGGTACATCATCATAAACCCATCAATGAAATTGACATCATCTGCTATTTTCAACCGATCCACGCTTTCACTCACAAGCCCGGTCAACGACAGGTCCGATAACTTTTTATACCGCAATACGCCCGCCGCCGAAAATACCACCATAATAACGCAGATGCCGGTAATAGAAAGAATGACTTTTCTTACCGGTGGAATATTTCGTGTAAGATAATAGCCCACCGGTATCATCCAGCCGAGGAACTGGAATCGAAGCGCAGTATCATACGTGATGTAAGCCAGCGCAAGGAAAAGCCCTGAATACAAAAGTCGGGTTTCCGGTTTCCTGGAGGGTTGTGCGAGCGTCAGTAAAAAGAAAAAGATGATGAAAGAAGTATTACCCAACCTAATGAGGGTAGCATAGCCGGTGCCACTGCCTGAAAGCAAAAAGGATAAGATGCCAAATACTGCAAGGCCATATACAATAACCTTCTTCCTGCTTCGCACGAAGGCGAATAAGAGTTCGTTATTATCTCCTGCTTTTTTTACAGCGGGTTTGTAAAACAGCATAAAGGCATACATCATCACCGAACTGCCCATAAGGATGAGATCACTTACCTTATAGGCAATATCGAAATTCCATTTGAAAGGGATCACATATTCAAAGTCGACCCAGTCGCTGTATCCTGCCTTCAGTGAGATCAACCGGTATTCTACAAATATGTTGAACAGGGCCAGGAACAAGGGCACTTCTGCCTTTCGCTTTACAAAAAAAACGATGGCCGCTGCCAGGTTAAATGCGAGTACAAAATATGTGATGGACCTGTCCATGTGTTATCAGCGAAGCTGTTCCTCCTCCTTTGTTTTTTTCGACAGCATGGCTGCCGGTGAAAAGCGCCGCAGGTAAGCCGGTAACTGCGCTGCTTCGTGCAGCATGCCTGCTTTGAATGCTGGCCAGGTATCGTGCGTCAGTCGCAGTGATTCTTTCAGCACAAACGGAATCAATACCAGGTCGGATACGATCGTAGATACAGCGGCGCCTTTGATGCCAAATACTGCCGACATGATGCTGCAGGCAATGATAGCAAGGCCCATCGCTACGAGGTAACGAACCGCCAGCCTTTCATACCTGTTAGAGGCCATATGAATTACGCTGCTGGTAAACCAAAGGGCGTTGAAAGGAATGGGCAGGAGAAAAAGCAGGAGCAATGTCCACTCCAGCGTGATATTGTTGTGTGTCCAGAACGCATACAGGGGTTGACCAAACAATGCAAGGAACAGCACGCAAAAAAACGCCGTACCAATGGAAACCGCAACGCCGATCCGGTGCAGGCGGGCGATGCGCGGGTAATCGTGCACACCAAAAAGCAGGCTCATTTCGGGCCACATGACCTGGTTGATCAATTCGAACATCTGGTTGATGGATCGTACCAGTGTACGTACCGAACCAAAAATGGCCACGGCAACAGGACCGAGTATCAGTTGTACAACGATTATATTCCCCTGGAAGATGAGTGCGTTACCGAGCGGGAATGCCTGGAACGACAAACCTTTTTTAAACAGCGGGCGAAACAATTCTTTTTTGATAAGCTGTCTTGAGAAAGTAATCTCACGGATAGCACGGTAACTCAGCCACTTCATCGCAACTGTATAAAGAAGGGTAGTGCATAGTACAGCCAGCGCGAGGTAGTCGAAACGATGACTGAACTGCAAAACGATGAACATACCCAGCAATTCGAGCCAGGGCCGAAAGCTGTACAGGATCACCGGCATGTGCGCCTGCCTTGCCGATCTGAAACGGGCTTCGTACACTTCTCCGTAAAAGGTGAGTAGGGTAGATATCGTAAACCAGATTATTACCAGGGTAATTTCAGTATGTCTTTCTGCCGGCAATTTGAGCAGTGATTCCGACGGGAGAAAAGGAGCGATGAAGCCAACGAGCACCAGTCCGGCTACAAACAAGCCACTCACCAGTGCAAGTGTTGTTGCATACACTGATTTTGCCCTGGACAGATCACCCGCTGCGGCGGCCATGGACATTTCGTTGGAAGCAACACTTCCAAAACCAAGATTGGCCAGTGCAATCCAGGAAGGGAAAGAATACACTACCAGCCAGCGTCCATAGTCTTCTACGCCCAGCAAAGAAAGCAGCACGGGTATCTGTATGAGCCGGAACAGAACGGTCGATATTTTTCCCCAGCCGCTTGCGAGCGAATTACGGATCAGGGCTGCTTTCAGTTTCATTGATTGGTAACGATCCAGGTTTATAATAAACAAAAGGGGAGATGATGGCATCTCCCTTTGCTATAATGATTACAGAAGCGATTATTCAAACTGGTTCTTGATGAGGTACCCGTTGTCTTTGAGTAACTTCTCTTTTGCGAAGTGATCGGTATCGGCAGCCACCATTTCTTTTACAAGTGCTGCCAAATCATATTTCGGTTTCCAGCCGAGCTTGGTATTGGCCTTGGTGGGATCACCTATGAGGAGTTCCACTTCAGTTGGTCGGAAATATTTCGGGTCTACCGCCACTACTTCAGTACCTGCTTCTACCTGGTAGCGCGGGTCGCTGCAGGAAGCAACATAGCCTTTTTCTTTTTCGCCCTCTCCTTTGAACACAACTTCAATGCCCAGTTCGGCAAATGCCATGCGCACAAATTCGCGTACGCGCGTGGTAACACCGGTAGCAATTACAAAATCTTCCGGTGTGTCCTGCTGGAGAATACGCCACATGGCTTCCACATAATCTTTCGCATGGCCCCAGTCGCGCTGTGCATCCAGGTTACCGAGGTACAGTTTATCCTGCAAACCAAGTGCAATCTTGGCTACGGCGCGGGTGATTTTTCGGGTTACGAAAGTTTCCCCGCGCAGAGGGCTTTCATGGTTGAAGAGAATACCATTGCAGGCAAACATACCATAGGCTTCGCGGTAGTTTACCGTGATCCAATATGCATACATCTTCGCTACCGCGTAAGGACTGCGGGGGTAGAATGGAGTTGTTTCTTTTTGGGGTACTTCCTGTACCAGGCCATACAATTCGGAAGTAGAAGCCTGGTAGATTTTTGTTTTTTTCTCCAGCCCCAGGATGCGGATGGCTTCCAGGAGGCGAAGGGTACCGATGCCATCGGCATTGGCGGTGTATTCGGGGGTGTCAAAGCTCACTTTCACGTGGCTCATGGCACCGAGGTTGTAAATTTCGTCGGGCTGCGTTTGCTGGATAATACGAATCAGGTTAGTAGAATCCGTTAAGTCGCCGTAATGCAGGTGAAAACGCAGGTTCTTTTCATGCGGGTCCTGGTAGATATGGTCAATACGGTCGGTGTTGAAGAGAGAGCTCCTTCTTTTGATACCATGTACAACATATCCTTTGTCGAGCAGCAGCTCCACGAGGTAAGCTCCGTCCTGTCCTGTAATACCCGTAATCAACGCGGTTTTCATGAATTGTTCTTTTAATATTAAAAATGTAACACCAGTAGCCCTGGTCGTAATAGGTGCAAAACTAAAGAAACGCAGAAATACCCAAATTATTTAAGCCACAGGTTCGGTGGCATGGGATTTCAGGAAGTCCTGGTAAGCAAGCCCGATTCCTTCGCTGAGTGCAATGCGGTGTTTCCATCCGAGGGCGTGGATTTTGGAAACGTCCATGAGTTTCCTGGGTGTGCCATCGGGTTTGCTGGCGTCGAAACGAATCATTCCTTCGTATCCGACTGTATCCTTGATAAGGTTAGCCAGTTCGGCAATGGAGAGGTCTTCACCGGTTCCTATATTGACGAGACTTTTGTCGTTGTAATTTTCCATCAGGAAGAAACAGGCTTCTGCAAGATCATCTGCATGCAGGAACTCACGGCGTGGCGTTCCACTGCCCCAAACAGCTACTTCCGGAAGCTGGTTTTCTTTCGCTTCATGGAAGCGCCGGAGAAGTCCGGGTAACACATGCGAATTGCTGGGATGGTAGTTGTCGCCGGTCCCATACAAATTTGTTGGCATGACGCTG
>JAGWTK010000690.1 GCA_028876035.1 Bacteroidota bacterium | reverse complement strand
ACTCGTCTCTCCACTGCTTCCCCGTCAAATTCAAAAACACATCTTCCAGGTTAGCTTTCTTTACTTCCTGTGGGCGCTGGAATCCGCTCGCCACCAGTTTATCGATCAGGGAGCCGGGTGAATCGATGGCGATGATTTTGCCTGCGTCGATAATGGCCACGCGATCACAAAGTACTTCAGCTTCATCCATATAATGCGTAGTGATAATGACGGTGGTACCCTGTTTACGGATATCGGCAATCAGATCCCAGAGATTGCGGCGCGCCTGCGGATCCAAACCGGTGGTAGGTTCATCCAGGAATATGATTTTTGGCTGGTTGATAAGCGTAGTGGCGATAGAGAAACGTTGCTTTTGTCCGCCGCTCAACTCCTTGAACTTTGCTTTTGCTTTGTCCTGCAGGTTCACCAATCCCAATAATTCTTTTGTATTTACCGGGCGATTGTACAATCCGGAGAACAGGTCGACCAATTCCGATAAGTTCAACCCGGGGTAATAGCCCGAGGTTTGGAGTTGCACCCCGATGATCTTTTTGATGGCTTCCGGAGATTTGTCGAGATCGAGTCCGTCTACGATGACAGCACCGGATGTTTTCTCCCGTAGGGTTTCGATGATTTCGAGCGTGGTGGACTTGCCGGCGCCGTTGGGACCCAGCAATCCAAATATCTCTCCCTCGTATACCTCAAAGCTGATGCCCTTTACTGCTTCAAATTCACCGTATTTTTTGCGCAGGTCTGTTACGGAAATGATCGTGTTCTGGTTCATACCGGCAATTTAACCCAAATGACCAATGTGCCAATATGAAAATATGTAAATGTGCTGCCGCGGCGTGTAACCGGTCGGATTCGATGGCTAAAATAATCCGTGAACTAAAGAAAACCTATCGTCTACTTCTTAACGAATAGTTGTGTATAATAGACCACACCCTTTGCATCTTTGGCCACACCCACACCGGTGTAATTGAAATTGCCTTCTATGTTGGCGCGGTGGTCCGGACTTTTCAGCCAGGCATCGATGACCTGTTTCGAGGTCATTTTGCCAAAGGCAATGTTCTCGCCCGTGGATGAAGTGCCATGGAGTTCATTGGCAATGACAAGGGCGCGCTGTTCAAATCCGGCATGACTAAAGCTCACTTTCCTGGAAGCCATATTGCTGCTGTGCCGGGCGGCTTCACTTGACGCGATGGCCAGTAGCCGCAACGGTGGAAGTCCCTTTGTTTTGCGATATGCATTCACCCCGTTGATGATGTCGGCATTCATCGTAGCGGTAGAAATAGTTCGCTCGCGATAGCTCGCATTGCGGGACGACGGGGTGCTGCTGCGTGGGGCGGTTTTGCTGGCACAGGAAACAATGCTGCCGGCGGCAAAAAGCATAATGAGGATGGAACGCTGGTACTGCATTATGGCATTCTATTCAAGTTTTGTACCAGTAAAAACTAAAGAAATCAAAATTCAGCCAATGTCGCGCAGGTCCTTTCCGGGCCAGTCATAGGTTTCTATGGCCTCGCTAAATGTTGAATAGAATGATGACAGCCGCGGATCCTCCTGTAGCAATTCGAGGTGTGTTTGGATGGTAAGCTGGTCGTGCCGGAAAGCCGGACCCGTTTGTACCTGTGCTGGAGAAAACCGGTGCAGGCGCGCAACCGTTTCATCCAGCAGTGGCAGTAGCAGTTTAAAATCCGTATTGGTTTTTTTGCAATGCGCTTCGGTGAGTGTCCACAAAAAATTACTGAAATTATTGGCGATAACGGCGGCAAGATGGTATTGAATGCGGTTGTTGTCACCGGCAACTGCAACCGTGTCGCCGAGAGATG
>JAGWTK010000689.1 GCA_028876035.1 Bacteroidota bacterium | reverse complement strand
GGCTTTGGTAGCAGTTGCTTTATCTGGGAAAGTGGCGTACAAACCGATCTTGTAATTATCTGCTGGGGTTGTTTGTGTTTTGTATACAGCATTGGGCGCATCGTAATCACTGCCTGCGTATACCCAACCTGTTGCGTCAGCAGCACGCGTGCGCACCTGGTTCACATAGCCGGTAGCAGCAGCGAGATCGCCTGCATCCACCGCACATTCAGCGGCCCAAAGCAGGATGTCTGCAAAACGGATCAGGTTAACGTTATTGGCAGTAAGCTCAGTAGGTGCCCAGTAAGCGCTACCCTGGTCGGTATGTGAGTTTTTCTGAGCCAGTGCGAACACATTCTTTTTCGGGCTGAAATGTCCGTCTGCTCCCGGGTTACGAATCCATGCATCACCGGGGTGATTGCCCCAGTCGAGATAGGGTTTGCCTTTACGGCCCATTACCCAGTCAATCCGTGGGTCAAGGTTACCGGCATATTCGCTGGCGCTGGCATCGCTTACCCATGGTTTTGCGAAATAAGTGTCCAGCAATGGCAAACCACTTGCATCTGTTTTATAAGCGTTGGCCAGGTCCTGTGAAGGGTTGTAGAAACCGCAACATCCGCCTGGACCGCCGTTATACGGGAAGTTGAGGATATCACCGTAGTTCCCATTGGGCGAACCACCCCAGGCAACGGATGAACCATCCTGCACGGAAGTTTGAGCGGCGAATACAGACTCAGCACTGTTTTTCTGCTGCGGGTTGAAGTTAGAATAGTAGTGCGGCATCAGCGCGTACTTAGAACCGCTGGCAGTCTTACCGTTCGCAATGATATCTTTCAGCAAGGTATAAGCTGCTGCATATTTCTTTTGGAACATCAGCGCTTTTGCCAGGAAAGATTTGGCTGCCCATTTGTTAACGCGGCCGGGTTGTGACTGTGTTTCAGGCAAACCAGCAATCGCATCATTCAGGTCAGCCTCAATTCTGGGCCAGGTATCTACTGTGTTCGTAACCTTGTTGTTGCTGATGATTACAGTTTCATCAGCATAGATGATATTGTTGAAAATTTTCTTCAGTTCCAAATGATAGAAAGCGCGCAGGAATTTCGCTTCGGCCGTAATCCTGGTAACGTCCGCCGTTGTGAGGTCAGTGGCAAGTTTCAAGGTGCGCAGTACGTCATTGGAACGTTGTGCACCGTCATAATAAACCACCCATTTCGAAGTGAGCGCACCGTTGGTTGGGGCGATTGTCCAGTTTTCAATACCCACACCATCGGCAACGTCGGAAGGGTCAGAACCTTTGTAGGCATCATCACCCGCAACGCCACCCCAGAGCCAGTTCGAAGCACCGGAGGCGAAACCATCGCCTGAGGAACCTTCACCATCCAGCAATGAATAGGCGCCGATCAAAAGGCCGTTTACACCATCTTTTGATGCCATTACCGCTGGGGTGAGGGTACCAATCGGTGGTTTGTCAAGAAAATTTTTGCCACAGGCTACTGCACCGGCAATCAGTACCAGGCCAGCAGGAAGAAGCGTTTTTATTTTCATTCTTTTCATATAGCGAAAATTATTTTTTTAGAAATTAGAAACCAACATTTATCCCGATTAAGTAAGCCCTTGTGTGGGGATAGTTACCCTGATCAACGCTGAACGATTGGGTATAGTTCACGTTGCTGCTTTGCAATTCAGGATCCAATCCATTGTACTTGGTAACAGTGAACAGATTGGCCGCCTGAACATAGATGCGGATGCGATCAATACCGTATTTGGTAAACACGCGTTGCGGCACGGTATAGCCCAACTGCATTTGTTTGTTGCGCAGGTAAGAACCCTTGCTT
>JAGWTK010000688.1 GCA_028876035.1 Bacteroidota bacterium | reverse complement strand
TCAGCTTTACCTTTTCCCAACCTAACCCCATGCTAAACCAAATTGTACTCATTAAACAGAAAAACAAGCAAAAACAATCATTTCACTGTTTTCCCCGGACAACAGTGATCCAGGAATCAAAAAATCTTATCGGGTATGGAACAGCAACAACTCATAAAAACCGCCCGCTTCACCGGCGCCTCCTACCTGGCCCTGGCTGTCTCAGGCATTCTCGGGTTTATGGTATTTCATCCGAAAGTATTTGTTGGTGCCGACCCGCAACAAACCCTCCGCAACCTTACTACTCATGGCACGGTGGCAAAAACGCGATTGCTTTTCGAACTACTCATCATTGTATCGCAGGCATTGGCCGCCATTGGATTTTACCGGTTGTTTGCGGACATCCATCGATTGGCAGCAACAGCCATTCTTAGTTGGGGCACGGTGAATGCCGTCATTATATCCGTAAGTGCGATTGCCATGAATACGGCCATCGATTATGCAGTCGTCGCAACAGCAACGGAAGCAGAGAAACTGGACTCAATCCAGGTCCTCACCCTCATCATTACCAACGCCTGGGCTATTGGCGGGATTTTCTTTGGTCTTTGGCTGATACCAATGGGATGGGTTGTCGTAAAATCCAGACGGATGCCCTTGTGGCTCGGACGCATCTTAATAATTGGCGGAATTGGTTATATCCTGCAGACTTTCCTCCATGCCGCTGGTCTCACCGGCATGTATATTGGCTTATTGACTGTTCCGGCGACCATCGGTGAACTATGGATCATAGCTTACTTGCTGAGTTTTGGGATCAGGCCCGTCACCGGGAAGAGGGAGTAGATTAAGACTAGCATCCATGAACTTTTAAAGCAGGTACCGGTCAGTTTACATTTCCACCATTACTAATTGGACTTCTGGCAAGGAAACAACCAATAAAAAACCAACAATACATTCCCATGTACAAGGCCCTGCAGATAAGTCCCATGATACCTTCGTTCGATATCAGTAAAACGATGGGCTTCTTTACAGATCTACTTGGATTTACCATTTACAGAAACGATGGGCATTATGTCATTCTCCAAAAAGACTATAACACTATTCACCTGCTCCGCGCCGGACAGGATATTGGGGAAATGGAATTCTACCTCGAAGTGGACGATATAGATCAGGTTTGGATAAACATCCAGGACCGGCTGGACGGCATAAAACACAAAGCGCCTTTTGAACAGGTGTATGGAATGAAAGAAATACATATTGTCGTACCGGCTACGAATACCTTGCTGTTTATCGGAGAATCGACAAAGTAATAAGTTCTAAGTTGTAAGTTGTAAGTTTTACGTTGTAAGTCGAGGATCGGGCAGCATATTTCCGGAATCGTCTGCCTTCTGCAAATTATAAATACAGAAAATTCAGCGTACATTTTATCTTTCCGGAAATAATAGCAAAGGATAACATTAATCAATGAACAGCTATTTAGCAAAAGACGGCCGAACATTCATTCTTCGTCAGCCTACTGCAAGCGATGCCGCCCAACTCATAGCATATTCCAAACACGTATTTGCCACCACCGATCAATTGCTGACCACAACCGAAGAATATACCATGACGGAAGAAGCGGAAGCCAGTTGGATAAACAGCATCAACAACAGCCCCAACTCTCTTTTGTTGATTGCCGACTTTGAGCAAAGCATTGTTGGCTTCCTGTTTTTTATAGGCAATACGAAACGCAAAACCCGCCATACCGGGGAATTTGGAATGAGCGTGCACCAGGATTACCGCAGACTTGGGTTGGGACAAACATTGTTGAAAACGTTACTGGACTGGGCGAGTAAGAATGC
>JAGWTK010000687.1 GCA_028876035.1 Bacteroidota bacterium | reverse complement strand
AGCGCAGACGACGGCAAAAAGGGTGTAGAACTGGCATTTAAAGAAAAACCCGACCTGATTGTTTGCGACATCATGATGCCTGTGCTGGATGGCTATGGCGTATTACACCTGCTGCGAAAAAATGAGGAAACACTCAATACGCCGTTCATTTTCCTTACCGCAAAAATTGAAAGAACAGATTTCCGAAAAGGAATGGAGATGGGCGCCGATGACTATATCACCAAACCTTTTGAAGACATTGAGTTGCTGAATGCGATAGAAATGCGGTTGAAAAAGGCAGCCGTGCTCGACAAAAAATACCCCCTCTCACAAACCGGTATTGCCGATTTCCTGAAAGACGTGAAAGGAGCCGGCCTTATACAGGAACTGGCTGAGAAATACACGATAGAGAAATACAGCAAAAAACTGAGTGTGTACCTTGAAGGTCGTCGCCCGCGGTTTCTTTACTATGTGATGAAGGGAAAAGTGAAAGGGTACAAAAACCATGAGTATGGCAAAGAATACATCACCGATATCTATAGTGAAGGTGATTTTATGGGATATGCGTCATTGATCGACAATACGAACTACGAAGAAAACACCATTGTCCTGGAAGACGCGGAGATACTACAGATACCCCGGGAAGATTTTCTGCAGATGATCTACAAGGACATCAATGTGGCGAACCGGTTCATCCGCATCATCACCCAAAATGTAAAAGACAAAGAAGACCGTCTGCTCAACCTGGCTTATAGTTCCCTTCGCAAACGCATCGCGCGCGCACTGAGTGACCTCCATAAAAAGTTCAATCCGGCAGAAGGGAATCGTCCGCTCGAAATATCCCGCGATGATATCGCGCACTATGTGGGCACTGCTACCGAATCCCTGATTCGCACACTCAGTGACTTCAAAGCCGAGAAACTGATCGAAATAAAAGATGGCAAGATCCTCGTCAGCGATGCCGACAAACTGAACAACCTTCTCTATTAAGGCATTCAGGTCGTTTTTTCGCTGCCGGGCCGGGGTTGACTAATATCAATACCGGCCTTTACGGCTGTCATGTACTCCCCTTCCTCCTGGCTATAGCTTTGCTTTGCCCGGTGGCTATTCCCATTATACTCCCCGGGCGTCGGTAACATTCAATTGTTCATTTAAAACATTGTGCGATGAAAACGATTATTGTACCGGTAGATTTTTCGCCTGCTTCCCTGAATGCAGCCAACTACGCAGCCGATCTGGCCAGTACGGCCAATGCAACAGTGGCCCTGTTCCACGTATACACTTTCCCCATGCCGGTAAGTGAAATTCCGGTAGCGCCGATGTCGATCGAAGAATTGATCGACAGTGCCACCCAAAATATCAACGATCTGAAAGCGGGTTTGCAGCACCGCAGCGGCAACCAGTTAAATATCACTACCACCGTTCGTGAAGGAGGGTTTGCCCTTCAGCTCGAAAGCTTCTGTAAAGAAATCAATCCCTATGCCGTGGTAATGGGCGCTTTTGGAAAATCGGCTCTTGAGCGCGTGTTGTTTGGCAGCAACACATTGGCTGCGATGAAACACCTCTCCTGGCCGGTTATTGTTGTACCGCCGGGAACACGGTATACCTCTATCCTGAAACTCGGACTTGCCTGTGATCTGCAGAATGTACAGGAAAGTGTGCATGCAGATAAGATAACAGCACTGGTAAAAGAATTCAATGCCAGTTTACATGTGCTGCATATTACACCCGAAAAGCACGGGCTTGCAGCTGAAGAAGCGCTGGAAGGCGCAGAAGCATTGAAACAATTATTGAAAGAACTGAACCCCGTTTTCCATTTTATGCAACACCATGATGTGGATGAA
>JAGWTK010000126.1 GCA_028876035.1 Bacteroidota bacterium | reverse complement strand
ATTGACTAAAGACTAAAGACTACGGACTACCGACTTTGCGACGATAAACCCACTCGTCCAGGCATGCTGAAAATTAAAGCCTCCGGTTACGCCATCTACGTCCATGATTTCGCCGGCGAAATATAATCCATCCAGTTTTCTGCTCATCATGGTGGATGGATCGATCTCAGACAAGCGTATTCCGCCCGCTGTAACAAATTCTTCCTTGAAGGTGGTTTTGCCGGTAACGGGAAGTTCCATCGCACAGAGCATTTTTATGAGCGCGTTTTGGGCAGATGCCTTCAAATCGGCCCAGCGGGTATCGTCTTTGATGTTTTGTGCACCCAGAAAAAATTCCCATAGTCGCGCCGGTAATCCAAAGGGATTCTTATTCCCAATCTTTTGCGGCGCCAGTTCTTTTCGGTGCTGATCAAAGGCAAAGCGCAGGCTGTGCTCATTGAACGATGGCAACCAGTTTACAACCGCTGTAAAATGATAATCCAAAGCTGCCAAATCACGCGCTGCCCAGGCACTCAGTTTTAAGATAGCCGGCCCACTGCATCCCCAGTGCGTTATTAGTAAAGGACCCTGCATGCTCCATTTGGTACCAGCGATCTTCACCAGCACATCGGGCACACTCACGCCCATCAACGCCGTGATGGGATGTTTCGGTAAATTAAACGTGAACAGCGATGGTAAGGGCGGCTCAAAAGAATGTCCCAGTTCCTGCAACCAGCTGAACATCGCAGGTTTCGCGAACCCGCCGCAGGCTACACACACAAAATCACATTCCAGTTCATCGGGTAATGAATGTAATGCCGCGCCTGCAACCGCCAACCTGAAGCGGGCTTGTTTACGACCAGAAGCTTCATCGACCGCAGGTATTGGGTGGATGGCCGTCACCGCCGCATTCGTCATTACACGTACGCCGTAACGCGCGGCTTCCGCACGCAGGCACTGCACGATTGTTTCGGATCGGTTGGATGCGGGGAACATGCGACCATCCTGTTCCGTTTTCAACGCCACACCCCTCGCCTCAAACCATTCAACCGTATCTTTTGTAAAAAACTGGTGGAAGGCTTTGCGCACAAAATGCATTCCGCGCGGATAGTTCTTTATCAGTTCATCCCTGTCGAAGCAGGCATGGGTAAGGTTGCAGCGACCACCGCCACTGACACTGACTTTACTTAGTAGCTTGCTTGTTTTTTCAAGGAGGATGACTTCCAGCCCGGGCGCCATGCGGGCTGCATTCACGGCGCAAAAGAATCCGGCAGCGCCACCACCAATAACAACAAGGCGGTGAGAAAAAGAAGGTAGCGTATCAGGCATTGAATCCGGTAAGGTAAAAGAAATAGATAAGCCAACGGTTATAGCTACGCGAAAAATAGAATTTGAACGGACCTTCCATTTCTTTTCGTTCGCCGCTTTCCAGGACCGCAGTGTATTTAACCATACCCTCTGCAAAACCCATTCCCTGGTTCAGCGGTCCCTGCTGATCGTCCAGTTCAAATTTCACTTCTTCCATAATATAGCCACAATCTTCAAATACGGTATACGCGGCGAAGACTTTACGGAACGACTGCAGCATTTCTTCCCTTGTAAAAGTTTTGCCATCGGGCTGAATAAACCTTTCATCGAGGTACCATTTGGCAGCATCTGTTTTGCGCTGGAACCAGTCGGCCAGGAACTTTATCGCGCTTTCCCTGATGTCTGATTCATGATCGGGATAGAATTCTTCGTAGTTAAAATATTTCGTCATCCCTTCTACCTGCATATCATCGGTTTCGTGTTCAAACAGTTCTTCCGTAATAAACCGGTATTTAAAACGCAGCGGGCGGGGTTGGGTAAATTCAACTACTATGTTTTTGTCGGACAGCAGCGCTTCAAGTTCAGCAAACCTTGCCTCAATTGCATCCTCGCTCAATTCTTTTGACAAAGGAAATGCTGGATTGCCCAGGAGTTCTTTCACCTTCACCATTTTGATCCGGGCATAGCGGTGCTCAAAGGCCAGTATGTTTTTCAGGAATTCATTTTCGAGTTCAGGTGGGATGTTCTCGTCGCCTTCGTACACGCCACCGAGTTCGGTTTGCACCTTGATACGCAGGATCTCATTTTCGATTCGAAGGTTTTCCTTTGGATCTTTACTGAATTCTCCCGGTTGATTGTCTGGCAGCTGTTCCTGGTCCATTCCCCAATTTTGTTCCCTAAATTAAAAAATAAAACCCTCACATGGAGGGTTAAAAACAACAGTTCAAAACAGAATTATACCGTAAAAAGGTGGGGATTTGCTTTTTCGGCTTTCTCGATAATACTGTAATCAGACAGAATATCGGCCTTTCCCTTCCGCACACACACATCGTGTTCGAAATGCACAGAAGGTGTATGGTCTTTTGTTCTTACTGTCCAGCCATCATCTTCTGTATACACTTCTTTTTTGCCGAGATTGATCATTGGTTCGATGGCCAAAACCAGTCCTTCCTTCATTTTCGGCCCACTACCTCTTTTGCCATAGTTGGGTACCTGCGGATCTTCGTGCATACTTTTTCCGAGTCCATGCCCTACCAATTCCCTCACCACGCCATACCCATGTTTCTTTTCGGTGTGTTCCTGGATAGCAAATGAGATATCTCCCACACGGTTTCCATCAACGGCTTTTTCGATGCCCTTGTACAGCGATTCTTTGGTGACTGTAATCAGCTGCATGACGTCCGGACCAGGATCGCCGATCGCAAATGTATACGCGTGATCGCCATGGAAACCGTTTTTGTACACGCCAATATCCACCGAAACGATATCGCCTTCCTTCAGTTCATTCTTCGTGGGGAAACCATGTACTACCACGTCGTTTACCGAGATACATGAGTTGAACGGATAGCCATGGTAATGCAAAAAAGACGGCACCGCCCCGTGCGAGCGGATAATCTCCGCAATCATATTGTCGATAGATAAGGTAGTAATGCCCGGCTTCAGTATCGCCGCCACTTCTGCAAGTGTGCTGCTCACGAGGCGGGCGCTCTGCCGCATCAGTTCAATTTCTGCTTCTGACTTATAATGAATCATACGATTTCTTCCTAAAACAAAAGGCTGTATCATGAAACGATACAGCCTTTTGCGGTTTTATTGCTGCCACCTTAAATAGTGGTAGACTGTAAATTTTGACGTCCCTGGATGCGGCCGCTCTTCATCAAACCATCGTACTGACGCATCAGCAACTGTGTTTCGATCTGCTGCAGTGTATCCAGGATTACACCCACCATAATCAGCAGTGAGGTACCGCCGAAGAAGGAGGCAAAGCCCTGTGTTACGCCCGCGAGCTGCGCAAAACCCGGTAGGATACCCACGATTGCCAGGAGAATGGCGCCTGGCAGGGTGATACGGTCCATTACGGCTCCGATATAATCTGCAGTAGGCTGTCCTGGTTTTACGCCGGGGATAAACCCGTTATTACGTTTAAGATCGTCGGCAATTTGCTTGGGATTAAAGATCAATGCGGTGTAGAGGAAGGTAAATCCAACCACGATCACTGCATAAATGATCATATGCCAGGGATCTTTTGGATCTGCGAATATCCGCGCGATACCTGCACTGTTTTCAAATTTGGTATAAGAAATCAGTGTGGGCAGGAACATGATGGCCTGTGCAAAGATGATGGGCATTACACCGGCACCATTCACCTTCAGCGGCAGGAACTGGCGGGCCCCACCAAACTGGCGGTTGCCTACAATTTGCTTGGCATAGTTTACAGGAATTTTGCGAACACCCTGTACCAGTACTATCAATCCCATGATTACAGCGATCAGGATGGCGATCTCGATGATATAAATCAGCAAACCACCACCGCCACGGTTGCTTTTTGCTTCCCATTCCTGGAACAGGTTCTGGGGCAAACGGGCGAGGATACCGATCATGATGATGATCGAAGTACCGTTACCCAATCCTTTATCAGTGATTTTTTCTCCCAGCCACATTACAAACAAAGTACCTGCGGTGAGGAGGATGGTAGTAGTGATGGCAAAGTAACCGGTAAAGCTTTGGAGCAGTGCTTCAGCGTTCACTGTCTTTACATAGGTAACATAGGCGCTCGCCTGTACCAGGGTAACGATTACAGTAAGGTAACGGGTCCACTGGTTGATCTTTTTGCGACCGCTGTCTCCTTCTTTCTGGATCTTCTGAAACTGCGGCACCAGGATGGTCATGAGCTGCATGAAGATGGAAGCGGAGATATAGGGCATGATACCAAGGGCAAAAATGGACGCCTGGGAGAATGCACCACCTGCAAAGGCATCAATCAAACCCAGGGCGCCTGATTTAGCACTCTTGAGGTTGATTTTGTTGGGGTCCAGACCGGGCAGCACGATATGCGTTCCGAAACGATACACCAGCAGGAAAGAAAGTGTTACCAATATCTTGCTCTTCAGCTCGGCAATGCCCCAGATATTTTTGAGTGTCTTTATAAGTTTGTTCACGGATGGCTAAATTTAAAATGAGCCTTACAAAAAAGCGCTGTCAAAATGCGACGCACAAGTTAAGTAATTACTTAACAATTTCCAGCGTAGAGCCGTTTGCCTCTATGGCTGATTTTGCTTTGGCGCTCACTGCATTCACTTTAAAACTGAGTTTGGATTTCAGCTCACCGTTGCCCAGCACTTTTACACTGTCTGTCTGGCCAATCAGGTTGTTTATGTACAATGTTTCAAGTGAGAACTCTTTCAATCCGTATTTCTCCACCAGCTGGTCGATCTGACCCAGGTTGAACACTTTGTATTCGATGCGATCGTTGTTTTTGAAACCGCGTTTGGGCAAACGACGCTGGATGGGCATCTGTCCGCCTTCGTGTGCGAACTTGCTGGAATAACCTGCACGGCTCTGGCCACCTTTGTTACCTTTTGTAGACGTACCACCTTTACCGGAAGCTTCACCACGGCCGAGTCTTTTCTTCTTGTGCGTTGCGCCTTTTGCAGGCTTCAGTTCATGTAATTTCATGTTGTGTATTTTTTACTTAACGGGGTTTACTCCCCTCGCGTTTAAAAATGTGCTTGTGTTAATGTGAAAATGTGAAAATCATAAAGCGTGTTTACAATTTTCACATTCTGCCCTTTGCCTGGAGGCGATTAAACAGCTTCCTCAACCTTTAGAAGGTGGTTCACTTTGCGAACCATACCCAGTATCTGCGCGCTGGCTTCTACTTCGCGGGCTGAATTAAGCTTATTCAAACCAAGCGCCTTCAGCGTCAGCTTCTGACGTTCTGGCCGGTCGATAGGGCTTTTTACCAGTGTTATCTTAATTTTTTTCATCGTTATTATGGTTGGAGGTGTGAGGCGTGGGGTGTGAGGCCTCTCGCCCCTTACCTCATGCCCTGCGCCTTGGTTATCCATTAAATACTTTCTTCAGCGAAATGTTTCTTGTGCGGGAGATGCTTACCGGTTCACGGAGCATTGCCAGTGCTTTGAACGTAGCTTTTACCACGTTGTGCGGGTTGGCAGAACCCAGCGATTTTGCCAGTACGTCGGTTACACCGGCGCTTTCCAGCACGGCGCGCATAGAACCTCCGGCGATAACACCGGTACCATGTGCAGCGGGTTTAATCAACACTTTGGCAGCACCTTCTTTGGCCAGCTGATCGTGGGGAATGGTTCCTTTCATCACCGGCACTTTTATCAAATTTTTCTTGGCGTCTTCGATACCTTTTGTAATGGCCTCCTGTACTTCTTTTGCTTTGCCCAGTCCATGTCCTACCACACCGCTGCCATTACCAACGATAACCAATGCTGAGAAACTGAAAGCGCGTCCGCCCTTGGTGGTTTTAACCACACGGTTGATGGCAACTACCTTCTCCTTCAGCTCGAGGTCACCGGCTTTAACTTTGTTTAAAATTACTTTTGACATTATTGCAAGTTAAAATTTGAATTAGAATTTAAGTCCGCCTTCACGGGCACCATCGGCCACCGCTTTCACGCGACCATGGTAAAGGTTTCCACCACGATCGAACACCACATCAGCAATGCCCAGTTCAGCGGCTTTGCGTGCGATGGCTGCACCTACCAGTTTGCTCTTTTCTGATTTCGCTACTTTTTGGGCAGCGATGTCTTTGTCGCGTGAAGACGCTGCTGCCAGAGTGTTACCATTGGCGTCGTCGATCAGCTGAACATAGATTTCTGCATTGCTGCGGAAAACAGACAGGCGGGGTTTCTGTGCAGTACCAGCAACTTTTTTGCGGATGCCGTACCGGATTTTTTGTCTTCTAACAATTTTAGCGTCCATGATTTCTATTTTTCACTCCTGATGCTGCCAGGAGTTCTATTGTTTTACTGAATGTGCAGAGAAGCTTTTTACAGCAGCCTGCTATGATTACTTACCAGCAGCCTTACCAGCTTTGCGGCGCAGTACTTCACCCACGAACTTAACACCCTTTCCTTTGTACGGCTCTGGTTTGCGCAGGCTGCGAATTTTAGCAGCTACAGCACCGAGCAGTTGTTTGTCGGCACCTTCCAGTGCAATAGTCGGGTTCTGACCTTTTTCCTGGGCTGTTGCCACTTTCAGTTCTTTCGGCACTTCAATAATGATATTGTGCGAGTAACCGAGCGACAGGTCGAGTGTGTTTCCCTGGTTGGAGGCTTTATAACCTACCCCTACGAGTTCCAGGTTCAGTTTATATCCTTCGGTAACACCTTTTACCATGTTGTTGATCAAAGCGCGGTATAAACCGTGCATGGCGCGGTGACGGATTTGATCAGTGGGACGGCCAAGCTGAACGGTGCCGTCTTTTACTTCTACTTTAATGTCCCTGTCAACATTTTGCTTCAGTTCACCTTTGGGACCTTTTACGGTTACCACGTTGTCTGAACCAACGGTGATGGTTACCCCACCTGGTACCGTTACTGGCTGTCTTCCTATACGACTCATACAATGCTTTTTTGTTCTGTTTATGAATGCTTGTCTGCTGCAGTGTTCAGCCTGTCAGAAGGCTTAATTGTCACACAGCATCTTTTCTATTAATATACGTGGCAGAGTACTTCACCGCCAACATTCTGTGCCTTTGCTTCTTTGTCGGTCATTACACCTTTGGAAGTAGACAGGATAGCAACGCCCAAACCATTTTTCACACGGTTGAAGTCGGCCGGCTTTGCGTAGGTACGCAGACCCGGACGGCTGATTCTTTCCAGCGTTTTAATAGCAGGTTCTTTGGTAGTGGGATCGTATTTCAATGCGATCTTGATAATACCCTGTTTGCTATCGTCTTCAAATTTATATTTGAGGATATACCCTTTTTCATAGAGTATTTCCGTGAGGCGTTTTTTCAGGTTAGAAGCCGGTATCTCAACAATCCGGTGGTTCGCCATCTGCGCGTTGCGGATTCTGGTCAAATAGTCTGCAATAGGATCAGTTACCATTGTGTATCTGTAATTGATAGTTAATTGAATGTTTGTACAATGCGATATCCTTATCGGGGTACTTAGTACTTAGTACTCAGTACTAAGACTACCAGCTCGCTTTTCTTACGCCGGGGATTTTTCCGTTCAGCGCCATTTCCCGGAAGGAAACACGGCTGATACCGAAATAGCGGATATAACCCCTGGGGCGGCCGGTCAGCTGGCAACGGTTTTTCAACCGTACCGGTGAAGCATTCTTCGGCAGAGCGTCCAGTGCTGCATAATCACCTGCTGCTTTCAGGGCTGCTCTTTTTTCAGCATACCTGGCAACCAGCGCTTCTCTTTTCTTCTGGCGGGCCGTGACTGATGTTTTTGCCATTGTCGATTATTTAGTATTTAGATGTTGGTACCGTTGCCGTCACAGGTGTGTTTCGTAACAGTACTTGTACTAGTCTATTTTAATTAGTCTTCGCCTTTTTTAACGTTCTTGAAGGGCATACCCAACTCCTTCAGCAGTTCGTATGCTTCTTCGTTGGTTTGGGCAGTCGTTACAAACGTGATGTCCATACCGGTGATTTTATTCACCTTGTCGATATCGATTTCAGGGAAGATGATCTGCTCGGTGATACCCAGGGTATAGTTACCGCGGCCATCGAATGATTTCTCGTTTACGCCTTTGAAGTCACGTACGCGGGGCAATGCAGTAGAGATAAACCTGTCGAGGAACTCGTACATTTTCTCGCCGCGCAGTGTTACCCTTGTGCCGATGGGCATGTTCTTACGGAGTTTGAAGTTGGAAATATCCTTCTTACTCATGGTAGCCACTGCTTTCTGGCCGGTGATCTGGGTCATTTCATCCAGCGCGATATCGATCAGTTTCTTATCGTTTACGGCGCCGTTAACACCACGGTTCAGGCAGATTTTCTCGAGGCGGGGAACCTGCATCACTGTTTTGTAGCTGAAACGCTTCTGCAGCGCAGGTACTACATCCTTCTTGTATTTCTCGGCCAGTCGCGGCGTATATTTTACTGTACTCATTGTCGTACGATTTTCTTTCAATGCTTAATTAGAACGGGAATTACTTGATTGCTTCTCCTGATTTCTTTGAAATGCGGACCAGTTTGCCGCCTTCCCTGCTGCGCTTAACTTTGGTACCGGTTCCTTTCTTTGCATCCCACAACATCACGTTGCTGATATGAATGGGTGCTTCTTTTTTCACGATGCCACCGCGGGTATTCTGTGCAGAAGGCTTGGTATGTTTGGTAATGATATTAGCACCTTCTACCAGGAGGCGAGACTCTTCAGGATAAACTTCCAGCACTTTACGGGGTTTGGTCAGGTCTTTATCGTCGCCGGTAATGACTACTACCGAATCACCTTTTTTAATGCTGAATTTCGCTTTGAATCTGTTGCTCATTTTTATTGGCTTTTGGCTACTAGCTTCTGGCTACTAGCTTGTTTAACTCATATTTTGAAGTGCCTGGCCTGTAGCTTGCAGCTAGCAGCCAGCAGCCCTTGCTACAGTACCTCAGGGGCCAGTGAAATAATTTTCATATATCCTTTATCACGCAGTTCACGGGCAACCGGTCCGAAAATACGGGTACCGCGGGGCTCGTCGGCTGTGTTCAGCAATACCACTGCATTGTCATCGAAACGGATATAGGAACCGTCTTTGCGGCGCAGTTTCTTTTTTGTACGAACGATAACAGCTTTGGTAACGGTTCCTTTTTTGATACCACCTGCGGGCAGGGCATCCTTCACCGTTACAACAATTTTATCACCGATGCCGGCGTAGTCCTGGCCGCTGTTGCCAAGTACGCGAATACATAATACTTCTTTGGCACCACTGTTATCAGCTACGTTCAATCTGCTTTCCTGCTGAATCATTTTATTTAGCTTTTAGCTTTATTGCCGGCCTGCGTACAGGACCTGGCGAAATTTCTTTGTTATCGTACAGCCTTTGGCTACCGGCCATTGGCTATTAGCTCGCTTACTTCACTTTCTCTACAATCTCCACAAGCCTCCAGCGTTTGGTTTTGCTGAGCGGACGAGTTTCCATAATCCGCACGGTATCACCTATGCTGCATTCGCTTTTTTCATCGTGCGCGTGAAACTTGGTCGTCTTCTTAACGAACTTACCATAGATAGGGTGTTTTACTTTTCTTTCTAC
>JAGWTK010000125.1 GCA_028876035.1 Bacteroidota bacterium | reverse complement strand
AAAACATTTCAGAACAACATTGATTCCATAAAGTACTACAGCGTTTACCTCTTTTCAAACAACCACCACAAACGCCGGCGCGGCTTGATTTTGTAATTCGTGGTAATGTATTTACGGATATGATCCATTGCTTCGGCAGCACTGTCCGTGAGCAAAACCAGGTCAAGATCTTCGGGTGAGATGGTTTTCTCATCCGCCATCTTTTTCATATAATCCATCAGCGGCTGGTAATAACTTACGCCAAACAACACCAGCGGGAACTGCGAAATCATTTTGGTCTGCACCAGGGTGAGCGTTTCGAAAAATTCATCCATGGTGCCAAAACCACCCGGCATGATGATGAATGCATATGAATATTTTTCCAGCAACATTTTTCGCACAAAGAAATAGCGGATAGTGATGCTGGTTTGCACATAGGGATTTACCTTTTGTTCGTAAGGCAATTGAATATTACATCCCACCGATGCGCCCCCTGCTTCAAAGGCGCCGCGGTTGGCAGCTTCCATAATACCCGGTCCGCCCCCGGTCATAGTGGTAAACCCAAGTCCTGCAATTTGCCGCCCCATCTCACGGGCCGCCTCATAATACGGATGATCTTCTTTGAACCGTGCCGATCCAAATACCGTTACGCAAGGCCCTACAAAGTGGAGCGTGCGGAATCCTTTGATCATCTGGGCAAATACACGCAATGCGAACGACAGCTCATAGCCGCGGCTGCGGGGGCCTTCGAGGTATACAGGACTCTTGGACGGAATAATTCTTTCACCAGGGGTCATACGTTAAAGATAGAAGATAAATAAAATGCAGGGGCCAGTCCAGCAATACCGTTGGTAAAATACGCCAGCGGCGGGATATTTGCATTGTTTACCTTGCAAAACAATTATTACCCATGCGCATCATCAGTTACAACGTTAACGGTATTCGTTCGGCCATGACCAAGGGCTTGATGGAATGGCTGAAAACCGATCCGGCAGATATCATTTGCCTACAGGAGACCAAGGCATCAAAAGACAATGTGGATCATAAACAATTTACCAACCTGGGGTACCACGATTACTGGTTCTCTGCCCAGAAAAAGGGATACAGCGGCGTGGCGGTATTTACCAAAATAAAACCCGACAGTATTGAATACGGAACCGGTCATAAAGTGAGCGACGACGAAGGCAGGGTGATCCAACTCGACTTTGGTGACATTCGCCTTATCAACGCCTATTTTCCTTCCGGCACTTCCGGCGATGAGCGGCAGACTTTCAAATATACATGGCTCGATGAGTTTCTGGTTTACCTCACAAAACTCAGGAAAAAGCACCCCAAACTGGTGCTTTGCGGAGATTACAATATTGCACACCGCGAGATCGATATTCACGATCCAAAGGGAAACAAAAAGTCCTCGGGCTTCTTGCCGGAAGAACGCGCCTGGATGGATAAGTTCTACGAATCGGGTTGGTTGGATACCTTCCGTAAGTTTCATCCCGAACCGCATCGGTACAGTTGGTGGAGTCAACGTTTTCCCAGCGTGCGGCTGAACAACAAGGGCTGGCGGATCGATTACATCAATGTGACCAGTCCGCTCGAAAAAAACCTGGTAAATGCAGACATCTACCCCGATGTAAAACAAAGCGATCATTGCCCGGTATACATGGAATTGAAATCCTGACAGTATAACGGGTACCTATAACCGAAATAGAAAAGCAATGGTCGTTTACAATATCACCACCAAAGTGCATGCCTCCGTGGACGAAAACTGGTTGCGCTGGCAGCAGGAAATCCATATCCCGGCCATTATGGCAACTGGCCTGTTTAAAGAATTCCGATTCTTACGGTTGCTGGAGCAGGACGATAGTGAAGGCCATACCTATGCTACGCAATTTACGGCGGCCTCCATAGGGGAATACCAGCAATACCTCCGTGACCACGCGGAAAAACTGCGCCAGGAAGCGATCGTGAAATGGGGCGATCGGATCATTTCTTTTCGAAGTTTGCTCGAACTTATACAGTAATTGTGGAAAAGAGTTTTGGTTAAAAAGCATGCCTTTCTACAATCAAAGCAGTGTCAAAGTTTTACGACCGGAATTATATTCAACCATACAGCGCGAAAAAAGAAAACCCGCTGAAACGCTTGTGCCGTGCGGGTTTCAGAGCGTAGTACAGAGCCTGGAAAAGTCAAAAAAAATTTTGCCGGACGACAAAACCGTCTAATTTTGTCGGGCATTAAAATTAAAAACATCGCACTATGAACAAAGCTGAATTAATTGCAAAAATTGCGGACGATGCAGGTATTACCAAAACCCAGGGTAACGCTGTGCTGGATTCATTTATTGAAGCGGTAACCAAAACCCTGAAAGCTGGTGGCAAAGTAACACTGGTAGGCTTCGGCACTTTTTCTGTGAGCAAGAGAGCAGCCCGCAATGGCCGTAATCCTCAGACCGGTGCAGTGATCAAAATAAAAGCCCGTAAAGTAGCCAAGTTCAAAGCCGGAAAAGAATTGTCTGCCAAATTATAACAGCTCTGCATACAAATTTTTAAAAGCCCCCTATCCACTGTAGCGGGGCTTTTACATCAATAGCAGTCCGGCCCTGAACATTGTAACATTCATCAACAATAACAAACACATTTTATGGGAAGAGGTGATAAAAAAACCAAGAAAGGGAAAATCTTCAAAGGCTCTTTTGGCAAAAGCAGGTCTGCCAAATCGGTGGTAACAAAAAAAGCCGCTAAGAAGAAAGCTTAATACATCGTAACCGGTCCGTTGTGCGTATACTTCGGACCGGTTTATTATGGCGCCAGCCTTTCCATTTTCCAGCTGCCACCCTCAGCGGCTGAGTATAAAATGCGATCGTGTAAACGACTCGCACGGCCCTGCCAGAATTCAATACTTACCGGCTTTACGCAATAACCGCCCCAATGTGCCGGCCGCTCAATTTCCTTTCCTTCAAAAGAGGCTGCGATTTTTTGCTCATTGCTTTCCAGCCACTCCCTTCTTGCAATCACACTGCTTTGCGGTGAAGCCCAGGCACCGATTCGGCTGCTCACCGGTCTGCTATTGTAATAGGCAGTGCTTTCTTCCGCACTGGTTTTTGACACCAGGCCCGTAATACGCACCTGGCGTTCCAGGGGTGCCCAAAAAAATACCAGGCAGGCCCGCGGATTTTCTTCCAGTTGCGTCCCCTTCGCACTGCTATAATTGGTGAAGAACACAAAGCCATTTGTATCGAAGCCTTTCAGGAGTACAATACGGCCATCGGGAACCCCCTCTGCAGAGGCTGTGGCCAATGTCATCGCATTCACTTCTTCCACCCCTGCCGCCACGGCTTCGTCGAACCAACGTCGAAATTGCTGGATGGGATCGGGTGCAAGATCTGATTCCAGCAAAACACGTTGTTTGTACTCTTTCCTGATATCCGCAATATTCATAACACCTGGTTTTCCGTGGTAAAACGCAAAATTACCTGATCCGGTTCAGGCAGGAACAGTAAAGATCAAAATCAGCTATTTCGAAAAAGTGCTGACGGCGACAAGTTTTGCAGTAACACAAAAAAGCCGGTCGATAGAACCGGCATTATAAAAAGATACAGCTATTCCTATTTCACGAGTGTGCCCACATTTTCGCCCTGCACTACCCGCAGCAGGTTGCCGGGTTTGTTCATATCGAATACGATAATGGGAAGATGGTTCTCCATGCACAGCGTGAAAGCTGTCATGTCCATCACTTTCAGGTTCTTCGCGATACACTCAGCGAAGGTGATGGTATCGTATTTCGTTGCCTTGGGATCTTTCTCTGGATCGGCGGTGTAGATACCATCTACCCTTGTGCCTTTCAGAATAACATCGGCCTTTATCTCAATGGCCCGCAATGAGCCCGCCGTATCGGTGGTGAAATAGGGGTTACCGGTGCCTGCGCCAAAAATTACTACCCTGCCTTTTTCTACATGCCGCATGGCCCTGCGCCGGATATAAGGTTCCGCAATCTGCTCCATTTTAATGGCACTTTGTAACCTGGTGTATACACCCGCTTTTTCTAGCGCCGCCTGGAGCGCCATGCCATTGATCACCGTGGCCAGCATTCCCATATAGTCACCATGCGCGCGTTCGATGCCGGTCTCTGCTTCATTCATGCCCCGATAGATGTTTCCTCCACCGATCACAATGGCCAGTTCAGCACCTGCATCTACAATGGTTTTCACTTCTTTGGCGTACTGTGCAAGAATGGCCGGACTTAGTGGTTCATACCCCTCACTGTCGCTCTTACCCATCAAAGCCTCTCCGGAAAGTTTTAATAAGACCCTTTTGTACTTTAATTCCATGGCGGTTGGTATTCGCCACGAATATAGGACTTAATTTTTCGCCCTGCAACGTACCGCAGATGACGGGCTTTTCTAAATAAGTCCTTTTGTGTAGGCAATGCGCAGCGCCTGCGCCTTACTGTTTACGTGAAGTTTATTATAGACGTTGATGGAATGTTTTTTAACGGTATTCGGACTGATGGAAAGCCGCACTGCAATTTCTTTGTACTCCAATCCCTGGCTTAACAATTGCAGGATCCCGAGCTCCCGCTCACTCAGCTGAAACATGTCTTCCCCGGTCTTTGCCGTTGTTCCCGCTGCGCCAAACGGCTGTTGCACCATCTGCAGAATCTTATAGGCGATACTGGGTGAAATGGGGCCTGCACCGCTCTCCCACAAATTCATCAGCATATCATTGATCACCGCCCCGCTCTCTTCTTTCAGCAGGTAGCCGCAGGCACCCGCACGAATGGCTTTGAAAATTTTTTCATCATCATCAAAGACAGTCAACACCACGAATTTTACTGCGGGGTACAAAGAAGAAGCACTGGCGATAGCGGTCACTCCGTCGGTTACAGGCATCTCCAGATCCATTAACACAATATGCGGCAGTTCATCCTCCCTGCATTGTTTCATCTTCTCCAGGAACTCTTCTCCGTTGGAAGCCTGGAACACCAGTTGAAACAGGTTGTTTCTGCCCAGCTTGTCGGCCAGGATTATCCTGTTGTTCAGTTTATCATCTGCTATGGCAATCTTTATCATCCCCGCTGATTTCTGCAATGTTGCGATTTACAGTAAGCCCCCACAATACTCCTTTTGGATAAGGGCATTGGTCAATAAAGATACTGTTTCCGCGAAGCAATGGCAATGGGTCAGCATTTTTATCCAAATGGAGTATTGTCTTTCCCTACCTGGAAATGGATTTTTGACCAGCTGATTAAAATCCTCCATTGAATTTCCTGACCCCTGGAACAACCGGGCCAGTCGCCGGTGACACAACCCTGCGCCAAACTAAACCTACACACATATGAGCACCATTATCGAACGCTTTGTAATCCGCCATACGGCGGGCAGCAAGGCCAGTCAAACCGAAGAATTCGACTTTCACAAAAGCCAGCTGACCATTGGCCGCGCCGCGGGCAGCGATATCCAGTTCGATCCCGAACGGGAATCCATCGTTAGCCGCGAACACGGCACCATCGTTAAAGAAAGCAGCGAACCGCCGCGCTTTTCTATAACGGACAACAATAGCCGAAATGGCATCTTTGTCAACAAAATAAGGGTAAAAGGCTCTTCTCCGCTCAACCCGGGCGACACTGTACAACTCGGTAACAACGGCCCGGTGTTCACCTTCGATATCTATCCCAGGCCGGCCGACATGATGATGGCTACCCGCGTCGTAGAAATCCCGACCGCCATCAAACCAACAACCGTATCGGAAGTACAACCTGCAGCTGCTCCGGTGAAGAGCGGTCTTGGCAAACAAACGGTTGAACGCATGCTGGTAGCGGAAAGGAAAAAATCCTACAGCAGCATGGGCATCGCACTCGGCATTTTTCTTTTCCTGTTGGGCGCCCTCGCCTTTATTTTCAGGAAAGACCTGTTCGATAAAAAACAAAACATCACCATCGTTCAGAATACAAAAGACTCTTTGCATAAATCACCCGACCAGATTGCGAAAGAGAACGAAGACAAAGTGGTGCAGATCGAATTCGGCTGGCAATTGTTCGATGCTTCGACCAGCAACGAACTCTGGCACCAGTATACACAGGTAAAAGGTGCCGATGGACAAACCCGCTATGCCGCCATGTACATTCAAAATGACCAGGGACAGGTTGAACCCTTTATCGATATTCAAAAGAATGTACAGGTAGGTGTTCCCCTTGGTATTGCCGGCGCTACTGGTTCAGGCTTTGTGGTATCTGAAGACGGATTTATACTTACCAACCGCCATGTAGCTGCGAGCTGGAATACGCGTTATCACTTTCCGGAGTATGCATTCCCGGGCGTATTGGTAAAAAATGAGAACGGGAAGATGGCTATTGTGCCAGACGTACAAATCACGCAACAAAATGTGTCCAGCTGGGTGCCGGCGGAAGCCACGATGCTGGGCGGACGTCCCGTGTCACAGGGGATGATCAAAGGCAGGAACACCTACTTAAATGTGATTTTCGCAGGGACTTCGCTTCGTCGCCCGGTGCAATCTGCCACACCGTCTGACGATCACGATGTGGCACTCATCAAAGTTGAATTGCCGGAATCACTTTCCAAAGTAAAACTCAAAGACAATTACACCGAAGTAAAACCGGGCCAGCAGGTAACGGTCATGGGGTATCCGGGTGTTGCACCACAACAGTTCGTGGTACGCAAGTCGAACGATCCGTTCAACCCTAACAATCACTTTAATTCTGTGCCTACGCCAACAGTCACACCGGGCAGTATCGGTCGCATCGTACCCGCCAGTTCCGACAAAAATCTTTCTTACAGTTCTTTTGGTGACTCCTACCAGCTTACCATCAACGCAACAGGCGCTGGCAATAGCGGCGGCCCTATGTTCGACGATGAAGGCAATGTCATTGGAATTTTTTATGCCTCCATGTCCGACGGCGGTGGCACGCAAATCACTTTTGCAGTGCCCATCAAATACGGACTTGAGCTGATGGGCAGGAAAAAAATGGCTGAAAGATAATCGCGCGATCGATTCAACGTGCGGGGGTAAAAGCCTGCACGCTTATCTCCTTCAAACAAGCCGGGCATGAAAGCAATTGTACCGGGCGTCACCGTGATGGGTGACTACCGCATCGTTGAATTTATTGGTGGAGGCGGCATGGGTAATGTATACAAGGTATCGCACCTGCGGACAGAAGCGCCGGCAGCTATGAAGTTGCTGCACCAGCCCGAAATGGCCGAACGTTTCCGGAATGAAGCCTATATACAATCCAGCATCCGCCATCCCAACATTGCAAAATTGCATGCATTCCTCGAACCGGAAGGCATACCCTGTATTGTAATGGAATTGGTAGAGGGCGAAAGTCTGGACCATTACCTGAAACAAAGGGGCAGGCTTTCATCCAATGAAGCGGAGCCGGTGGCAAAACAAATTGCATCGGCACTGGCTTACCTGCACCAGCAAGGGATAGTGCATCGTGACATCAAGCCACAGAATTTTAAAATTCAGTCAACCGGTAAGGTCATAATGCTTGATTTTGGCATTGCAAAAAACCGGTATTCGCCAAAGCTGACACAAATGGGTTTTATTGTGGGTACCACCGAATACATGGCACCGGAAGCGCTGCAGCAAAAACCGGAACAGAAATCGGATGTGTGGAGTCTGGGCGTCTTGCTATATGAGATGGTTACAGGTTACCTGCCTTTTGATCAACCGAATGCAGCCGCCCTGCGTGCGGGTATACTTGGCGGACAATATACCAACCCATCGCTGCTGGTACCGGGCATTTCGACAGCACTATTGCAGTCCATCGATCTCTGTTTGCAGGTACAACCATCCAGGCGCGCATCCGCAGCAACGATTGCTGGGATTTTGAACAATGAAGTAACAAATGATGATCATCGGTCGACGGCCATTGCTTCAAACAGCAAATCAAGAACTATCACTGGCATTATCGCAGTTGCGCTGATTTTTCTTATTTCCGTGATCGCGGCGCAACTCAAATCATCCCCGGAGCCCGCCAATGTTTCAAAAGATAGTTCCGGCAATATCATCACCGGGAAGCGTGTCCGAATTAATACCCCCAGTATCGAGCAGGCCCGTTTGGTCCTTCCGGATGGAACCAGCAAAGCACTTCCCTGCGAATTGAGCGGCAAGCCCGGTGAAAATATCATTTTCACCATCCAGGCAGAAGGATACATCGACCGCCATGTAGAATTTGAAATCAGCGATCGGCGTAGCTCCTACGAATACAATCTCGAAAAAAAATTAAATGACTAAGTATGTGGAAGCAATGGTTTGGAAAAAAAAACAAAAAAGAAAGTGTCCTGCCAAAAGATGCCGCCACCCAAACGCTGCAGGCTGCAATCGTAACCGACCTGGGAAATATCCGCAGCAATAACGAGGACACTGCGCTGTTCTTTCGCATAGCCGACCCCGCTACTACACACCGTAAAGGTTCGCTTATTCTCGTGGCAGATGGTATGGGCGGACATGCAGCCGGTGAAGTGGCCAGCAGGATGGCGGCCGATATCGTCAGCCGGGAATATTTCCATCATGAAAACGGGCAAACGGGCGTGGAGAAAAGCCTGCTATCGGCATTCCGCAAAGCCAATAAACAGATTTATGAGTCGGCTGCCGACGACCCAAAACTCCATGGCATGGGTACCACCTGCACTGCCCTCGTAGTAAAACAGGACGAGATCTATTTTGCTCATGCAGGTGATAGCCGTGCTTACTTAATAAAAGGAAAACAAATTAACCAGGTAACGAGCGACCACACCTATGTACAGGAATTGCTGAAGCAGGGAAACATCAGTGCAGCAGAAGCGGCCGTCCATCCGCAACGAAATGTGCTCACCAATGCAATGGGTACCAAACCTGAGCTTAGGGTAGATACCGGCAAATACGCACAGCCACTGGAAGAGCAGGATGTACTGTTGCTTTGTTCGGACGGATTGTATGACTACCTGGAAGACCAGGAGATGGCAACCATGATTCTTGACAAACCATTGCAGGAGGCTGCGGAAGCATTGGTAGCTGAAGCAAAAAAAAGAGGCGGGCACGATAATATCACCGTGTTGCTGGCACGCACCGACGCTGCTGAGCGCACAATCGAACGACCAACAACAAAGGAATACGCATTACCTGTCACCAAAGAAATTGAACGACCATGATCGGACAAACCATACAAAACTATACCGTCACAGCGCTGCTCGGTGAAGGTGGGATGGGTATCGTGTACAAGGCGGGCGACAACACACTGGGACGTGAAGTGGCGCTGAAGATGTTGCACGCCGGCATGACCCGGCAATCGCAGGTACTGGAACGTTTTAAGAAAGAAGCGCAGGTGCTGGCCAGGCTCCTGCACCCCAATATTGCTGTTATCTACAATTTCATTGAAGACAATGGTCAATATTTTATGGTGATGGAATATGTAGAAGGGAACAACCTGGATGCGCTTGCAAAAAGTCACCATCCCTTACAATGGCAGCAGGTAGTGGCGATGTTTATCCAGGCGCTGGAAGGATTGCAGCATGCGCATAAGAAAGGAATTTTTCACCGCGACATAAAAC
>JAGWTK010000686.1 GCA_028876035.1 Bacteroidota bacterium | reverse complement strand
CGCCGGCAATCCGATGGGCGTTCTTCATAGATACTGCAGGCATTATCACTTCCGAGAAAGGGGCAGGGAGAAGACTTCAGCACATAATCACCGTCTTTATCGAGCCGCAGGTAGGTTTCAATAAAAACGCTTTCTTTTAGTTGAAGGTGTTTGGCGATCCGTTTAATATCGGGCGTTTTGAAACGCGGTGAGTAGTGTTTGCAGCAAGCGCCGCATTGCAAACAATCAATCGCTTCAAAAGCTTCATCGTGCAATGCAGGAAGGGCGGCCAGGAGCGCCTTGCGTTGCCCGCGCTGCAACAAATTTTTGTACAGTTTCTGGTGCTGCGCAGCAAGTTTTTCCCAATGGGCCGGGAGTACGTTTTTCATATTAACCCGCTACTACTACTTTGCGCAATTTCAACAATTGTTCCAGCAGAGGTTCCAGCAAATCAAGTTGGAGCATGTTTGCGCCATCGCTCAGTGCTTTGGCCGGATTGGGATGCGTTTCAATAAAGAGGCCATCGGCCCCTGTAGCAATCGCGGCTTTCGCTATCGTTCCAATCAGTTGCGGATTACCTCCCGTAACACCGCTGGTTTGATTGGGCTGTTGCAGCGAATGTGTTACATCCATTACGACCGGTGCCTGGTGGGCCTGCATCCAGGGTATATTGCGGAAATCAACAATCATATCCTGGTAACCAAAACTATTGCCCCGCTCTGTAAGAATAACTTTATTATTACCTGCACCCCGGATTTTCTCTGCCGCAAATTTCATCGCAGGCCCGCTCAGAAATTGCCCCTTCTTCACATTCACCACTTTGCCGGTTGCCGCAGCAGCAAGCAGGAGATCGGTTTGCCTGCATAAGAAGGCCGGTATCTGCAGGATATCAATATAACGGGCAGCAATGGCCGCTTCATCGTGTGCATGGATATCGGAAGTGGTGGGAACACCAAAACGTTGTCCGGCTTTTTGCACCAGGGCCATGGCAGTCTCATCTCCAATGCCCGTAAAGGATCCCGCACTGGTACGGTTGGCCTTTCGATAAGAAGCTTTGAACACATATGGAATCGCCAGGCGCTTACAGATGCCCGATACCCGTTCCGCCACTTCCATCACCAGTTCTTCTGATTCTACTACGCAGGGACCGGCAATGAGAAAGAAGTTCTTCTCGTCGAACTGCTGACCGGCGAACAGTTCCTTTAAAAATGAATGCATGCACAAAAATACTAAGTGCCCCCGGTTTGTAAACATTGAAATAGCCGTTATTTTGCGCTATTATACCCCGACTATGATAAAGGAAAAGATACTGGTCATCGGTGCAAGCGGTCAAATTGGCGTTGAACTTACCCTGGCCCTTCGAAAAATATATGGCAATGCCAATGTGGTGGCTTCCGACCTGCGCGAACAAAATCCGCTGCTGGAAGGTACCGGTCCGTATGTGAGCCTTGATGTGATGAACAAGGAAATGCTGCATGTGCAGGTCATCCGCCAGAACTTCACCCAGATCTACCTGTTGGCCGCGATCCTCTCAGCTACCGGCGAAAAAAATCCCAACCTGGCCTGGAACCTCAATATGACCGGCCTGCTGAATGTGCTCGATATTGCCCGCGAAGAAAAAATCAAAAAGGTATACTGGCCCAGTTCCATTGCGGTGTTTGGCCCCACGAGCCCAAAAAAGAATTGTCCGCAACAAACCATTATCGAACCAACCACCGTGTATGGCATCAGCAAGTATGCCGGCGAGTTCTGGTGCAACTACTACTTCCAGCGATTTGGGGTAGATGTGCGCAGCATTCGTTACCCTGGCTTGATCAGCTATAAATCTTCTCCCGGCGGCGGCACCACCGATTACGCTGT
>JAGWTK010000124.1 GCA_028876035.1 Bacteroidota bacterium | reverse complement strand
ACGAAATACAACAAAAAGTCTATTTAACTCACTACTGTGCCGAATGCTCTATAACAATCCTTTTCCCTATCCAGCAATAAAAGCAAGTTGCGAAAGTTCTACCTAATTCTATATATCTTAATTGGGTTTTATGCTAATCAAACGTCGTTCCTTCCTCCAACTCGGCTCCCTCGCTACGGCATCGCTGTTTCTACCGAAGTTTATGAAGGCATTTGAGTCGCCTTTGCGGGTACCGCCGGGCAACAGGGTATTGGTGGTATTGCAGCTGAGCGGGGGTAATGACGGACTGAACACCGTAGTGCCCATCAGCAACGACCTGTATTATAAAGCCCGGCCAGTGTTAGGGATCAAAAAAGAAGCAGCGCTGTTGCTGAACGATGAAGCTGGTTTGAATCCTGCGCTCACGGCTTTCAAGTCTTTGTACGACGAAGGTAACCTCGGTATTCTAAACAGTGTGGGCTATCCCAATCCCGATCGATCGCATTTTCGGAGCATGGACATCTGGCAAACCGCCAGTGGCAGCAATGAATATGTGACCAGCGGCTGGCTGGGCCGTTACCTCGACGCGCAATGCAGCGGTTGTGATAAACCAGTGCAGGCATTGGAAATCGACGATGTGCTTAGCCTTTCGCTTAAAGGTGAAAAAATGAACGGCCTTGCGCTTCGTGATCCGCGACGCCTGTACAATGCAAGTCATGAGCAGTACTTCAAATCATTGCTGGCGCAGCACGATACGCACAGTCAGGAAGCGCCGGTCGATTACCTCTACAAAACCATGGCTGAAACACTCAGCAGTGCCGATCATATTTTCGAACAGAGCAAACTTCATCCAACTACAGCAACCTATCCTACCACTGCACTGGGACAAAATTTTAAAACCATTGCATCGCTGATCTTTTCAGACATCAGCACCAGTGTTTATTATGTTTCTTTGGGCAGTTTTGATACGCATGTGGGCCAGGATGGTCAACAGAAACGGCTCTTTACCGAATTGAATGATGCCGTGAAAGCATTTACCGACGATCTCAAAGCCAATCACCGGTTTGAAGATGTGTTGCTGATGAGCTTTTCAGAATTCGGGCGCCGCGTTACACAAAATGCCAGTGGCGGCACCGATCATGGTACGGCCAACAATATGTTTTTCGTGGGTGGCGGACTGAAACAAAAAGGATTGATCAATGCTATGCCCGACCTGGGTGATTTACAGGAAGGCGATTTGAAACACCGGGTTGATTTCAGGACGGTGTATGCAACCGTGCTGGAAAAATGGCTGAAGACAGATCATCGTGGTATTCTCGGTAGCTCATTCGACCTGATGTCGTTTGTGTAGCCGGGCTTCAGGCTACTAGCTGCTGGCTACCGGCAGATACGTCTCGCCGAAAGTTTGGAGTTACAGAAGACGAATGCTGCTGCACTGTAAAAACCTTAAACTCTTAAACATTTAAACGCTTCTCTTCGAGGAGACGGTGCTTGGAAAAACGAGGCTTCAGGCTACTAGCTGCTGGCTACTGGCAGATAAGTATCACCGAACGTTTGGAGTTACAGAAGACAACTGTTGCCGCACAGAAAGAACTTTAAACCTTAAACTCTTAAACCTTTAAACTTTTCATCATCCTGGAATCTTCTCCTCCAGCACCGGCCGGCCTTGCTGGTCGAAGTAAGTGCAGGTCATCGCTTCCAGCGACACGACCCATTTATCAATACCGTTGCTGGCGCAATCCTTACAAAAAGTATAGTAATCAGTTTCTCCCCGCTGGTGTGCTTTCAATCGTTCTTCGAACTGCCGGGCGTTGGTAGCTGCTGCAATGTCCAGTTGCTCATACATGGGCGAAGCTGTTGCGCTGAAACCATCTGCCCCGAAATAACGGTTACAGCTATCCGCTACCTGGGTTTCGTAGCCTGTAACTCCTAGTTGTTTGAGGGCTTTAATGTAGGCAGGAAAATCTGCCCCTGATCTCACTTTTGCGTGTGCCTGTTTGATTTGTTCAACGGTAAACATAAACCTGATTTTAGTGTGGATGATGTTGAACGCAAAGCTCCGGTACAGGACGCGCCGGG
The DNA here is from genome assembly GCA_028876035.1 of Bacteroidota bacterium. GTDB lineage: Bacteria > Bacteroidota > Bacteroidia > Chitinophagales > Chitinophagaceae > JACMLD01. The sequence goes on along the minus strand of JAGWTK010000124.1, from coordinate 7,480 downwards.
AATTGTAAAAAAGCGTTCATTTATTCCCCTTCTCAAGTTGGCCGGGTGATTCCCCTGTGAATTGTTTAAAACTGTGAATGAAATGTGCCTGGTCGAAGAAATTATTTTCGTAGCAGATTTCAGTCAGCGATTTACCAGTGTTCAGATCGCCCAGTACCTGGTTGAAGCGTACGATCGTTGCAAATTTTTTTGGGCTGATGCCAACCAGTTTTTTGAAACGTTTTTCAAAAGCCCGTGCGCTGATAAAAAGTTGTTCCTGGAGTTCGTTGATCCTGATATTCCCATTAGCGCAGTAGATTCTTTTTACAGCTTCAAGTATCAGGCTGTCTTGCTGAATATCTCTCAGCAGTGAAAGAAAGAACTGCTCCACCACCCTGATTCGTTCTGCCGTATCCGATGCATTTCCCAGCTTTTCCTCCAGGATGCATACTTTTTGTGCGTCAAACACCTGGTCGAGGCCAATACTTTGACCAAATAGCTCGCTGGCCAGACATTTCGTAAAAAAGCTGAGTCCCGTTTCTGAGAAGTAGACCAGCACTGTTCCTGTGCCGGCGCTGGCCGCAAAGGTTTTCGGCTTGTCGGTAAGTCCGGTAATCCCGGCTGTGGAGAGGCGTTGACTATTGTTGCCATCGATGATCGAGATGTGGCCGCTGTACTGAAAACCGACTACCAGATGGGCGGAGGGGAATACCTTGTACTGCGCAGCCTGGGCCTGTTCGGCAATGATAAAATGCCGGATAAGGGGGCGCAACACAGCACTGGCAGGTAGGATCGGTGCGGAGGTCATGGATAGCGAAAAAGAAACCCGCTGCAAGGAGCGGGCTTTCAAATGAATTGTTGGTATACGGAAATTAGTCGTTCCAGCCTTTTTTGGCAATCCCGGCATTGATGGCAGCGAGTGCTTTTTCTTCGCCCAGCAGGGTGGTCAATTTGTTTCCTTTTCCATCATTTCCCTGGGCCATATACGCGCCTTTCGCCGTTTTGGTGATAACTGCATCCAGGATTTTCACGCCTTTTTCTTTGGTCTTCACATTATAGGCGGTTAAGGTTACTTCAGACATAGTGTTTCTTATTTTAAAGGTTTTAAATCGGTGGTTCCGGAAAATCGAAGGTAGGCCAAATATTCCAAATAGCTTGCCAAGCCTCTGATGGTTTGATTTTCAATATGTTAAACTATACATCCAGGCGGGCATACTTGGCGTGGGATTCAATAAAGTCGCGCCTTGGTGCTACCTCGTCGCCCATCAGCATGCTGAAAACGCGGTCGGCTTCCGTGGCACTTTCGATGCTTACCCGTTTCAGCGTGCGGCTGTCGGGGTTCATGGTGGTCTCCCACAATTGCTCGGCGTTCATCTCACCCAAACCTTTGTAGCGCTGGATGGTAACGCTTTCCTCCCGGCCGTTGCCCAGTTGTTCAACCAATAGCTTTCGCTGTTCTTCGTTCCAGGCATAGGCCTGGTCCTTTCCTTTTTTCACGAGGTAGAGGGGTGGTTGTGCGATGAACACATAACCGTGCTCCACCAGTTCTTTCATATAACGGTAGATGAATGTCAGGATCAGGGTTGCGATATGGCTTCCGTCCACATCAGCATCGGTCATGATGATGAGTTTGTGGTAGCGGAGCTTTTGCAGGTTGAGCGCTTTTGGATCATCGGGTGTGCCTACGGTTACACCCAGCGCGGTATACATATTTCGTATCTCTTCGTTTTCGTAGATACGATGCTCCATGGCTTTTTCCACGTTCAAGATCTTACCACGCAGGGGCAGGATGGCCTGGAAACTGCGATCGCGGCCTTGTTTGGCCGTACCACCTGCCGAATCTCCTTCGACCAGGTATATCTCGCATCTTTCAGGGTCGCGTTCGGAACAATCGGCCAGTTTACCTGGCAAGCCACCACCGCTCAGTACACTTTTACGCTGGATAAGTTCCCTTGCTTTCTTCGCAGCAGCCCTTGCCTGGGCGGCCAGGATCACTTTGCTGATGATATTCTTGGCTTCCTTCGGATTTTCTTCCAGGAAAGCTACCAGCACCTTGCTCACGGTCGCGTCTACTACACCGCTCACATCGCTGTTGCCAAGTTTTGTTTTGGTTTGCCCTTCAAACTGCGGCTCAGGCACTTTTACGGAAATGATGGCGCTGAGTCCTTCGCGGAAATCATCGCCTTCGATCTCCACTTTTGCTTTCTCGAACATGTTTTGTTCGTCGCCGTATTTTTTAAACACCCTCGTGAGCGCCCGGCGGAAACCGGCAACATGGGTACCGCCTTCGATGGTGTTGATGTTATTTACGTAAGAATAGATGTGCTCGCTGTAACTGTCATTGTAAGTGAGCGCCACGTCTACCGCCACATTGCTAGCGGCATCATGTCCTTCTACGAAAATAACACGGGGAATAAGCGAATTGCGGCCAGCGTTCTTGTCGAGCATCTCCACAAACTCGGTGATACCACCCTCGCTGTAGAACTCCTGCGAATACACATTGCCTTCTTCGTCTTTTTCGCGAAGGTCGGTCAGGCGAATACGGATACCCTTATTGAGGTAAGAGAGTTCCCGCAATCTTCCTTCGAGAATGTCTTTTTTGTAAGTAGTCGTGGTGAAGATAGATCCATCGGGCCAGAAATGCACGGTGGTGCCGGTTTCATCACTGTCGCCGATTTCACGCACCGAATACTGGGGTACGCCGATATGGTATTCCTGTTCAAAAACTTTTCCTTCTCTTCTAACGGTTACATGCAACCGCGTACTGAGTGCGTTTACGCAGCTTACGCCCACGCCGTGCAAACCGCCGGAAACTTTGTAGGTGTCCTTATCGAACTTACCACCAGCGTGCAGCACCGTCATTACAATTTCGAGGGCTGATTTTTTTTCCTTGGTATTGATGCCGGTGGGAATACCACGCCCGTCATCCACCACCGAAATAGAATTGTCTTCGTGAATGCTCACATAAATGTTCTTGCAATAACCAGCCAGCGCTTCATCGATCGAGTTGTCGACTACCTCGTACACCAGGTGGTGCAAACCCTTTTCGCTCACATCGCCAATGTACATCGCAGGTCGCTTGCGTACGGCTTCCAGGCCTTCCAGCACCTGGATATTATCTGCCCCATAATTGTTATTGGCAGCCACTTTTTTCTCTGTTGTTTCTATACTCATTTTGGGGGATTAATCGGCCTTTTTGAATGGTATTTTTCAGGCCAGCAAAACTACAAAAAAAGCAGGGGTTTTTAGCCATCAACCGGTGTCTTTTAAACCCGGTTATGCACATGTTTTACCCATTGATAGACAGCCTTTTGGCACTCCTCTCTGTGCTGGTTCGCCGGCGTCCCGATATGAGCTTTGTCAACTGCCTTTTTTTTACGCTGTCCGGGGTGTAGATTTGTACCCGCGATGATGAACGCCCCCGATATACTCGCTGTGTCCAACCGGCAGCCCGTGATGCTGGAAGACCTGGATGTCCTTTTCGAAAAAGAACAAGCCATTCCCGGTTCTGTACAATACAGTATCCGGCGCTACAACCGGCGCGGTTTATGGAACCTGGAAGACACGGGTATGATGGTATATCATTATCAAAAAAAGGACGGGGCTGGCAATTACCTTGAACTCCGGTTTTGTACAGCGGGAAATATGTATTGCCGCAAAAACGAACCCTCCTGCAATAACTGCCGTCATAACAAACAAACCGCTTGCGAAGCGCGCACGGAGAGCGTGGATGTGATGAGTTTTAGGTTCAACAGTGTGCACCTCTCGCAGTTCGTGAAGCCTGCAAAAACCGCTGGTACCATTGCGGAAGACATTCTTTCTTTCACGCACCGCTCTTCGTTTACCAAAACACTTTCTATCTGCGGCCGCACCCGCCAGGTATTGGAAGCTTTGTTGAATCATAGCCATTCCGGAAGCCTCGAAAATATTTTCGTGAATGCCCAAACCCAGATGCTCCTGCTCTATAGCCTGGAGTGCATGCTGGGGGAGAAGGAAGTGGAAGGGTTCCAATGCAAGTTCCTCGACAATGAATCGGGACGTGAAAAGATTGTGCAGGCAAGGGAAATATTGCTCCAGCATATCGGCGAGCCGCTTACCATTAAAGAACTCAGCCGCAAAGTGGCCATCAATGAATGTTACCTTAAAAAAGGTTTCAAAGAATTGTTTGGTACCACCATCTTTGAATTTTACCAGGGGCAGCGCATGGAACATGCCAGGTACCTGCTGTATGAAAAAGGGCTTAGCGTAACCGATGTATCAATGGCGCTGGGCTATTCCTCCATCTCTCATTTTTCTACAGCGTTTAAAAAACAAACCGGCTTAAAGCCCTGTGAATTGCTGCTCCGTTAGTACTTACATTTTTTTGAATCCCAACCCTGGCGCGCCGGTCGTGCGCATATAGCCGTTTTCAATGACAAAGCCGCCGGATACCAGGTCTTCAGCCAGGTCCAGGCTACCGTCCAGGTCGAGGTAGCGCGTATGGGCACACGAAAATGCTGCATGCAGCGCAGCGCTGATGCTCACGATGCTTTCGTCGTTGCAACCCCAGAATAAGTCGATCCCGGCCGGTGCAGCGATGCCCGCGATGGCGAGTGCGCCGGTAATGCCACCACATTTCATCAGTTTGATATTGAAGATGCCATAGCGGTTGTTCTGCGCCAGGGAAAGGGCCGAGCTGGCATTCTTAAGCGATTCGTCCGCGGCCAGCAATTTGCGCGTCGCAGCAGGCAGGGCGTCCAGCTGCTGATCTTCCTTTACCGGTAAGGGTTGTTCAATGAGTTCCAGTCCGCAGGTTTTAGTGGCACTCAGAAAATATTCGAGATCTTTCAGACTATAGCCCATATTCGCATCCACCCTGATCGTAAAATAATCGCCAAAGCTTTTACGGATCGATTTCAGGCGCTGCACATCTGCGCTTACGTCCAGTCCTGTTTTCACTTTGAGTACATGGTAGCCTGCGTTTCGGTAAGCGGCTGCTTCTGCGAGTGTACCTGCTTCGTCTTTGATGCCGATGGTAACGGAGAGGGGTAAACGCTCATGGAAACGGCCATAATAGTCGGCCACCGGTATGCCCAGCCATTGACCGAACGCATCATGCAATGCAATGTCAATACAGGCCTGTGTGCCCGGCGAATCGGGGAATTGTTGCCGTGTCTGTGCAATGTATTGATGGAAATAGCGGATGTCTTTACCTACCAGCGTATCGCCATAGACCTTTTGTAACTTTTCCAGTGCATCGGCCGGACCTTCACCTACCACTTCGGGGGCGGGATTAGCTGCGCCGATACCTGTAATGCCATTTTCAAGGATTACTTCAAAAAATACATTCTCCACTTTGCTGATGGTTTCCCAGGCAATGGTATAGGGCTTGCTAAGCGCAAGGTCTTTCAGGAATGCGTTCACGGCGACGATCTTCATGGTCTATTTTTTGTCAGCGATGATGGGTTGAATGAGGGGAACAACAGCAGCGCAACCTTGCTGAAGCGGCAACATCACCGGCAAACCGGTACTGGCTGCGTAGTCCGATTGAAAGCGGATCGCTTCTTCTTCGCTGCAATGTTCTGTATTCAGCGCAATGGCAATTACTTTCGAGCCATATAATTTTATCAGTTCAATTTCTGATTGAACGGAAGGAATGGCGCCCCAGGACGCATCGTGTTCGTAATAGGTTCTTTTCGGTGCATGTACCAGTATCACATGTTTGGCATTCCCTGATGCCAGCATTTCCGAACCACAGGGTCCGCTGGGATTGCGGAGGGCAGACTGTCCTTCAATTAAAATACAATCTGCATTTGTTTCGCGCGCACAGCTGAGAATCGCATGTTCCAGCTCACCGCCAACGAAATCATTAAGTGTTGAGTCGAAGATAAACCCATACTGCCCGCCCTGCAACCAACCGGTTTGACCGGTATAGATCATTTCTGCGTGTATGCCGGCTTTGTTGCACTCATTCATTACGAAACGGGTGGTGGTTCTCTTGCCCAGTGCACAATCGGTGCCCAATACAGCGATCACCGGCGTTTTCAGCTGCAAAATTGCGCCTGTCCAGAAATGCAGGTCTTTTCTTTTTTTGGGTAGCCGTACATCCACCAGTTCTACGCCATGCGCATCAGCGAGCGCTTTTATATCGGGCCTTGCACCCAAGTGGTCATGCAATCCGTTGACAATAGAAATTTTTTTGGTGATGGCCTGCTTCACTATTTCCAGCAGATCATCGGGCAATACTCCGCCGAGCGTAGCGATGCCAATAATACAATAATCAGGCTTCGTTACGAGTGCGGCTTCGAGCGTAGCAAAAACGGGGATGCCCCTTTTCTTTCCATCGAGCACTTCACCTGCGTCTTTTCCCGCGTGGGCGGGGTCCACCACGCCTGCGATTTCGTATCGTTTACTTTCGCGGATCAAGCCATGCGCGGTTTTGGCGTCATCATTTGCCAGCCGGCCATTGGTCAGCAAAATGGCTTTTTTCATACTGCAGTCAGTTAAAGAAAATGATTTTATCGGTAGTTTTAAGCAGGACGAATATATCAATAAACCCGCCTAAAATTCTGCCATGAAAAAAAATTGGCTGCTGCTGATGATCATTCCTGTGGTCACTCATGCACAATGGACCACCAAAATCAAAGAAGTTGATTCAGCACTCAGTTATCTCTACCAGCACCAGTTATTCAATGGTACCGTACTCATAGCTGAAAAGGGCGAGCCCATTTATAAAAAAGCATTTGGCATTGCAGGCAGCAGCAAGCAACCACTTACAACCGCTTCCGCTTTCAACCTGGCATCGGTGTCGAAGCAATTTTTTTCGATGATGGTGATGATGCTGAAAGAATCCGGTAAACTGCAATATGACGACCCGGTGCAGAAACACCTGCCTTCTTTTCCTTATCCGAACATTACCATCCGGCATTTATTGAATCATACTTCGGGTCTTGTCGAATACTTTGAGTTGGCGGACCGGTACCGCAGTCTGCTCGACACACTTAACAATGCGTCTATGCTGGCCTTGTTAGCGAAATGTGCACCGGCGCTGGAATTTACGCCGGGAGAAAAGTTTGTGTATTGCAATACGAACTATACAACGCTGGCATCGGTTATTGAAAAATTGTCGGGGATGCCCTGCGAACAGTTCCTGCAGCAAAGAATAGCAATACCACTGAAATTGAAGAATACCTATATCTATCACCTCGGGATGCCATCGTACCCGGTTTCGCGTGTATTTGGCTTTCATTACGAAAAAGGACAGCCGGTGGCGGACGACCTGGTATGGCTGGACGGAATTGTGGGGGATGGAAATGTGTATTCGTCGGCTGAAGATTTACTGCTGTGGGATCAGGCATTGTATACCGGAAAGCTGGTAAAGCAAAGCACATTCAAAGAAGCGATAACCGCAGGTGTGCTGAACGATGGCCGGCAAACAAAATATGGATTTGGCTGGTTTATCGAAAAACCGGGAGAAGAAACAGATCATACAGGCGGCTGGGTCGCATTCAGAACCTATATC
>JAGWTK010000123.1 GCA_028876035.1 Bacteroidota bacterium | reverse complement strand
AAGCAACTGTTTTCCATTTAAGTGAGTTATTTTAAACAGGGCCTCTTCCGGAAAACCGGTCGCCTGCGCGTCTACACCGAAACCGATAATATAATCGGGCTTGAGCTGGTCGTTTAAAATAGCCGGCGTAACCGCATGTTTAGCCGTATTTACAATGGCTACATCTCCCAGGTTAAGGCGACAGGCAGCCAAAATGTTTGTGAGAAAATGTAGTTGCGTTTCGGGCAGGTATACATCGTACTCATAACGCACGAGCAGCGCAATGTTTCTCAGGTTTTTGCCAAGAAATGGCAATGCGCCGGACGGGCCTGTATGGCTGGCCACAACCGGTATGCCCGCTGTTTCTTTGATAAGATTTTTTTGATAGAAGTCAACCAGCAGTGCCGTCGGCAACTGCATATCGTTTAAACTCATCTGCCTGGTTTTTTGCGACGGAAACTCAAATGTTATCAGGTTGAAAAATCAGCTGCTCCCTCAATAACAATCGTTCGTGTTTATTTGCCCGCCGCCTGATTTCTTTGTTTCTTTGCAGCAAATCTAAGGTAATATGACTGGTACGATGGATATCCAAGTAACAAAAGCCGAACAAAGCCGCCTGGCAGGCACTTCACTTGAAAACATTCCCTTTGGGAAGTGTTTTACGGACCATATGCTCGAAGCCGATTTCGAAAATGGCGAGTGGAAGAACGTTGAGATCAAGCCCTACCAACCCTTGCTGATTAGTCCGTCCTGCGCCGCTTTGCACTATGGCCAGGCTATTTTTGAAGGCATCAAAGCCTACAGGTCGGCAAACGGTGACATTAATATTTTCCGTCCGATGGATAATTTTCGCCGCTTTAACAAGTCAGCGGAAAGAATGCAGATGCCCGAAGTGCCCAAAGAAATCTTTATGGATGGTATGGCAAGGCTGATTGAACTGGACAAAAAATGGGTGCCTTCTTTCGAAGATCACTCCCTTTATATCCGTCCGTTTATGTTTGCATCCGACGAAGTAATTGGCGTAAAACCTTCCGACTCCTACAAATTTTTGATCCTGTTAAGTCCAACCGGACCCTACTACGCTGCGCCGATGAAGATTTATGTTGAAGAGAAATATGTTCGTGCAGTAGAAGGAGGGGTTGGTTTCGCCAAGAACGCGGGCAACTACGGCGCTGTGATGCACCCCACAGCCGAAGCGAGGAAAAAAGGTTATGACCAGGTACTTTGGACAGATGCCCACGAACACCGGTATGTGCAGGAAATTGGCACCATGAACGTGTTTTTTGTGATTGGTAATAAAGCGATTACGCCGAACCTGGACCAGGGAACCATCCTGGATGGCGTTACCCGTAACAGTACCATCGTTTTGTTAAAGGAGATGGGACTTATGGTTGAGGAACGACCCATTCCTATCGAAGAGATTACAGAAGCTTATCGCTCCGGACAGTTAAAAGAAGTATTTGGCACCGGAACAGCCGCCACCGTAAGCCTGATCCGGGAACTGCGGTATAAAGATTTTACGATGAGCTTCGACACCAACCAGTGGAAAGTTACCCCGGCCATTAAAGCCCGGATGACTGCGATAAAAGAGGGGCGTGAGCCGGATGCCCATGGCTGGCTGTACAAAGTATAATCATCGGAACTGTATAATAAAGGTTTGAAAACGAAAGGCCACCGCACGGGTGGCTTTTGTTTGGAAAGACTGGAAAAAAAAGCCCCTGTTTTTTTCATTATTAGTTCTCAAGCCTTACCTTTGCCGTCCCAAATAAAAAAGGTAAGAATGCCTACCATCCAACAGTTAGTACGTAAAGGAAGAGACATTATCAGGGCAAAAAGCAAGTCAAGGGCCCTGGATGCATGCCCCCAGCGTCGTGGCGTGTGTACCCGTGTTTATACAACCACTCCCAAAAAGCCGAACTCAGCGCTTCGCAAAGTGGCTAAAGTGCGTTTGACAAATAAAGTAGAGGTGATTGCCTATATCCCCGGTGAAGGTCACAACCTGCAGGAACACTCCATCGTACTGATTCGTGGTGGTCGTGTAAAAGATTTGCCCGGTGTTCGTTACCACATCGTTCGTGGTAGCCTTGATACGGCTGGTGTAAAAGACCGGAAGAAGAGCCGTTCTAAATACGGAACCAAGAAAGACAAAGGCGGAAAAAAATAAGCAATAAAATAAGGCAGTAACAAACTGCCCTTCAAAATTTCTGATACAATGAGGAAAGCTCAAGCCAAAAAATTACCACTGGCGCCCGATGCAAGATATAATGACAAAAACGTAACCCGTTTTGTGAACAACATTATGTGGCAGGGCAAAAAAAGCGATGCGTTTACTATTTTCTACGACGCTATTGAGAAAGTGGCAAAACAAACCAATGAAGATGGTTACGAAATCTGGAAGCGTGCGCTTTCAAATGTAACTCCTTCTGTAGAAGTACGCAGCCGTCGAATCGGGGGTGCTACTTTCCAGATTCCTTCTGAGGTTAGAGCCGACCGTAAGATTTCGCTGAGCATGAAATGGCTGATTCGTTACAGCCGTGAGAGAAATGGCCGCAGCATGGCCGACAAACTCGCGAACGAGATTGTTGCCGCAGCAAAAGGTGAAGGTGGCGCATTTAAAAAGAAAGAAGATACACACCGTATGGCTGAAGCCAATAAGGCATTTGCTCACTTCAAGGTGTAAAAGATATCGAACCAACATCAGGCAGGTCAATCGACCTGCTTTTTTTATGCCCTCCCGGCAATGATAAAAGGGCATAAAAAAACCGTCCGGGTGAGCGAACGGCTTTCTGTTATTTCCTGACAGCAGATTTATTTGCCGCCTGATTTCTTTCCTTTGTCTGCTTCGAACTTAGCATAGGCATCTGCGCTCAACACTTCGCCTTTTATCTTCAATTCCATCGGCTGGGCAACGCCTGCCAGTTTCACATAGATGGTTTTGTCGAACGGACTGGCAGAAGCTGCGTTGAAGCCAGCTTTGATCACGTTGCTCTTGCCCTTCGCAATTGGCTTCTCGGGTTTAACCGGTGTGGTGCAACCGCAGCTGGCAGTAGCTGATTCGATGACTACGGCCTTACCGCTCACATTGGTAAAAGCAAAATCATAGGTCACGGGTACACCTTGCTTTATTTTCCCGAAATCGTGTACCGTTTCTTTAAACTTAACCAGGTCTTCTCCTTTAATTACGGGCGATGCAGGGGCAGTTGGCGTCGTTACCTGGGCATTGGAAGCCACGGCTGCGATCGCGAGCGCTGCAAGAAAAAATAGCTTTTTCATTTTATTGGTTTGATTTTTTTAAGAGGTCTACTGATTGATTTTCCGGTGCAGCCGTTGCCGGCGCTTTAAATACCGTGCCTTTGATGGTAAGCATTTTTACCTGTCCGCCATTGTACGTAATGGTTACTGTTTTTTCAAATGGCCCTTCGTTATATGCATTGTAACCAACCGTAATTTTTGTATTGCTGTTGGGGGCCACCGGCTCGCGCTTCCAAACGGGTGTTGTGCAACCGCAACTAGCGCGAACGTCTTCAATTTTCAGGGTATCTGTGCTCGAATTGGCAATCAGGAAATCGTGGGTAACCGGACGTCCCTGTTGAATTTTGCTAAAATCGAAAGAGGTCTCTTTCAGCACAAGCAAATCGGGATTAACCTTGGCTGCGGCGGGGGTACCCTGGGCGATGGCCAGGTTTACAATAACCGCCGTGGCCAATAGTGTAAGCAAGTTTTTCATGTATTCAATTTCAGTTAAAGGTTTAATAAAACGGTTATCAAATTTACATATTGTATCCCATCGGTGCCAGCCAATTTTTATCCTTGCAGTTTCCTTAACAAAAACCAGTCCGTACTACCAGCTCCACTGCCATGGTTTTCTGTTAATTTATTGTGGCTAACCACTTTGAAAAATCCCTTAGGTTTGTTAAATGGAACATCATCTAACCAATGAAGTAGCTGCGGGGGAAGCCCTTTCATTCGACGTTTTCCGCGCTGAGGTCCTGCGGGATTACCATCTCGCCTGCGAGAGCCGGGAAGCCAGCCTGGTTGGCCGCAAAGAAGTGTTAACGGGCAAGGCGAAGTTTGGCATATTTGGCGATGGTAAGGAAGTACCCCAGGTAGCCATGGCTAAGTTCTTCCGCCCGGGAGATTTCTATAGCGGCTATTACCGTGACCAGACTTTTGCCTTTGCGACAGGTGCCGCTACGGTGCAGGAATTCTTTGCCCAGCTCTATGCGGACCCCGACACGCGGCACGATCCACACAGTGCCGGCCGCCAGATGAATTCTCATTTTGCCACCGCCTTTGTGGACAGCGATGGCAAAGTGGCCGATCTTATTAACCGTAAGAACCTGGCCGCCGGAATGGCCCCCACAGCTGCCCAGATGCCGAAGGCGCTCGGACTGGCGTACGCTTCCAGGGCTTTCCGCAACATTGACCAGCTGAAACAGTTTACCAGTCTTTCCAATAATGGCAACGAAGTTTGTTTCTGTACCATTGGCGATGCCTCTACCAGCGAAGGCCATTTTTGGGAAATAGTGAATGCAGCCGGTGTATTGCAGGTGCCATTGGCCATATTTGTCTGGGATGATGGTTATGGCATTTCAGTACCTACTAAAATGCAAACCACCAAGGGTTCCGTATCAGAAGCACTGCGTGGTTTTCAAAAAAAAGAGGGCAGCAACGGGATCGATATCTACCGCGTAAAAGCATGGGATTATGCCGGCATGTGCGAAGTGTTCGAAGCAGGCATACGCAAGACCAGGGAAACCCACACGCCTGCTCTTTTCCATGTAGAAGAGGTCACCCAGCCCCAGGGACATTCTACTTCGGGTAGCCATGAACGTTATAAAACACCTGAACGCCTGGAATGGGAGCGGGAATGGGATGCGATAAAAAAAATGAAAGAATGGATCATAGAGAATGAGCTGGCATCAGCTGAAGAACTCGAAGAAATTGAATCAGGGGTAAAAGATGCGGTGAAGAATGCGCGCAATATTGCATGGGAGGAATACCAGGCGCCTGTACGCAGGCAGGTGATGCATGCTGCTGATCTCATCAACAACCTGGCGGCAGCATTGCCCGAACACAAAGAAGCACTGGAGGCGTCTGCCAGGGAATTGTTGTCCAACCGCGAACCGAACCGGCGCGACATTATGCATACCGTTTACCGGGCCGTATTACTTGCCGGTGAGAACGAAGCCGGCTTCTGGATAAAGGACTACTACCAGGATCTGCGACAGCAAAACAAAGCACTTTACAACAGTCATCTCTATAGTGAAAACAGCAGCAGCGCACTGCGCGTGAATGCAGTAGAACCTTCGTATACGGACGGCGCCCCGATGATCAATGGCTATGAAATACTCAATCGTTACTTCGATCAACTCTTTACCAATAATCCGAAGGTCCTCGCTTTTGGAGAAGACCTGGGTTTTATCGGTGATGTGAACCAGGGATTTGCCGGCTTGCAGGCGAAACACGGGGCGGAACGCATTGCGGATACGGGTATACGTGAGCTGAGTATTATCGGGCAGGGCATCGGCCTTTCACTCCGCGGTCTCCGGCCGATCGCAGAAATACAATACCTCGACTACCTGGTGTATGGCTTACAACCACTTACCGACGATGTGGCCACGATGCATTATCGTACGGCCGGTCGCCAGATAGCGCCCATCATCGTTCGTTCAAGGGGACATCGCCTAGAAGGCATCTGGCACAGTGGTTCGCCGATGGGTATGATCATTAATTCACTTCGGGGCATGCACGTATGCGTTCCGCGCAATATGGTGCAGGCTGCCGGCATGTACAACACGCTGCTGGCAGGAAATGAACCCGGACTAATCATTGAAAGCCTCAATGGATACCGGTTGAAAGAAAAATTGCCTTCCAACCTGGGTGAGATGAAAGTGCCCCTGGGTATTCCGGAAATATTGCGGGAGGGAACAGATATTACCGTTGTATCCTACGGTTCAACGCTCCGCATCGTAGCGGAAGCGGCCCATGTGCTGGAGACACTGGGCATCAGTTGCGAAATCATCGACGTACAAACGCTTCTTCCTTTCGATATTCACCACAGTATTCTTTCTTCACTGAAGAAAACCAGCCGGATCGTATTTGTGGATGAGGATGTACCCGGTGGTGCTGCAGCCTACATGTTCAACAAAGTAATGGAAGAGCAGGGGGGCTATCGCTGGCTGGATATTGCACCGCGCACCATTACCGCGAAAGATCATCGTCCGGCCTATGCCAGCGATGGTGATTACTTCAGTAAACCCAATGCAGAAGATATTATTGAAGTGATCAGCGGTATGATGAAAGAATAATAATTGGATCAGTCCAAAAATCGTTGGCTCAGTTCGGGCGAAGGAATCATGCACGCGTCTCTTTTTCCAAACCATTGGTAGCGGTTGCGTGCGATCCAACGGTATACTGCGTTTCGGATAAACGGTGGCACTATCAAAAACGCGTATAGCAATTTCCAGGCACCGGCGAGATGTGCCGATACGCGCAGCGCAGCGGTTGACTGGGTATAGGCTTTGCCATTGTCGAGCAACACAAATGAATCAAGTTGCTGATCAGCCAAACCAAATGCAGTGAAAACTTCCTGGCCGGTAGCGCTCTGCAGGGAAGCAAAATGGAAACGGGCATTGGGGTCATGCCTGATAACAAATTGTACTGACCGGTTGCACAAATTGCAAACGCCGTCGAATAATATCAGTTTATCAGGAAACTTGTCCATAAAATAAAAACCAGCCCCTGGGCCGGTTTTATAACACAGTTATTGATCTGCCGGTTTACCGAAGGTTGTGAAATACTTTCTGCACGTCGTCGTCCTGCTCAATCTTATCCACCAGCTTCAGTACTTCTTCCGCTTCTGCTTCACCCAGTTCAACTGTTGACGAAGGGATCCATTCGAGTTCCGCGCTGATGGGGGTGATGCCTTTTTCTTCCAGTGCTTTCTGCAAACTGCCGAAATCGGTGAACGCGCAACGCAGTACCAGCACTGTTTCGCCGTTTTCGCCACTGCCTTCCCCCATTTCATCGAGTCCCGCGTCGATCAGTTCCAATTCCAGTTCTTCGGCATTTACACCTTCCGTTTTCAGTTTGAATACCCCCATTTTCTTGAACTGAAAGCTTACACTTCCGCTGTTACCGAGGGTGCCGCCGCCTTTATTGAATGTTGATTTAATATTTGCCACCGTGCGGACGTGGTTGTCCGTCGCGGTTTCCACCAGGATGGCGACACCGTGCGGACCGTATCCTTCATACAGGATTTCATCGTAATTGGTCATCTCCTTGCCCTGTGCACGCTTGATGGCCGCTTCAACACGGTCTTTCGGCATGCCCACGCTCCGGGCATTCTGGAAACAGCGTCGAAGTGCGGGATTGGTACCAGGATCGGGACCACCTGCTTTTACAGCAATAACAATCTCTTTCCCAATGCGGGTAAACTGCTTGGCCATACGGTCCCAGCGGGCGAACATCGTGGCTTTGCGAACTTCAAAAATCCTTCCCATGATAGTGCTTTTGGATTGGGTGGCAAATGTAAAGAATCCCCCTTTAAGTAAAAAGCCGCCCCGGATGGAGCGGCTTGAAAATGTTATGGAGCAATAGCCAATTATTCTTTCAACTTACTATGGAACCTGCCATAGCCAAAGTATATCAGCAAGCCCAGGATCATCCAGGCAAAAGCACTCAACAGGGTTATTTTGTCAAGTGAAACGATCATAAATGTGCACACTGCCATACCGAGAATCGGGAACAGTGGAACAAATGGCGTTTTGAATGGCCTTGGTGTATTGGGATCTGTTTTGCGCATAATGATAACGCCGAGGCAAACCAGCACAAAGGCCAGTAAGGTGCCGATACTGGTAAGATCGCCCGTAATATCTCCGGGAATGAGGGTGGCAAATGCGCCTACAAACAAAAACAGCAATGCATTCGATTTATACGGCGTTCTGAATTTCGGATGCAGGTCAGAGAAGAGGCGTGGCAACAGGCCGTCGTTGGCCATTGAATAGAATACCCGGCTCTGGCCCATCAGCATCACCAGGATTACAGAGGAGAACCCGGCCAGGATACCTACTGTAATAAGTTTCGACAACCAGCCGTAGCCATGCATATAGGTATCGATGGCGTAAGCAACTGAAGCTTCTTTACCCGATTTAACGAAATCCTGGTACGGCGCTACGCCCGTGAGGACCCATGAGAACAGGACATATAATAATGTACATACCACCAGCGAACCGAGGATACCAATTGGCATATCGCGCTTTGGGTTTTTCGCTTCCTGGGCCGCCGTAGATACTGCGTCAAATCCAATAAAGGCGAAGAACACGATAGCAGCACCGCGTACCACGCCTCCCCATCCATGCCGGAAGAAATCGGTGTAGGAATAGCTGCTGCCGTCGGGTTGCAGGGCGGCAGGCGCATCGGCCGGAATCATATAAGGTGTATGGTTAGCGGGATTTACAAACCCCCATCCAATAACAATGAAAGCAATAACAATGGCCACTTTGATAACAACGATTATGGAATTCACCAGGGCAGATTCCTGGGTCCCTTTAATCAGTAGCAGTGACAACAGGAATAATACGATCAGCGCAGGCGCATTACAAATACCATGGTGCATTACACCGCTGGCATCAAGTGCCTTTTGAAATGGTGAATGCGACCATTCATACGGTATGGTGCCCCCGACCAGTTTGTTCAAAAATTCACTCCAGGCAATGGATACGGTTGCAGCACCCAGGGCATATTCAAGTATCAGCGCCCAGCCGATGATCCAGGCAACCAGTTCGCCCATCGTTGTGTAAGCGTATGTATAAGCGCTGCCAGCGATGGGAATCATGGAAGCAAACTCGGCGTAACAAAGTCCGGCAAACGCGCAACCTACCGCTGCCACTACAAATGAAATCGTTACAGCAGGGCCAGCATGACCACCGGCCGCCGCCGCTGTTCTCACAAACAGGCCGGCACCAATAATAGCGCCGATACCCAATGCCACCAGCGCACCGGCTCCGAGGGTTTTCTTAAGACCCTTTTCGGAATCAGCCGCTTGTGCAAGCAGTGCACTGAGCGATTTTTTTCTGAATAAACTCATGATAGTTTGGTGTTGGTTTACGATGAAACCTCAAAATAGGGAATTATTCAATACGGCTGTCTTTCCGTCAATGAATCTGATAGCTAAACATTTAAGTTTTGCCGTATCAGTTTTTTTTTGAATTTTCGGTGATTAAAGCCGTGTAAATATTGCTGGTATGAAGCAAAACCGACTTACTATCTACATTATTGTCGCCATGGTTGCCGGGATCATCACGGGGTATATTGTTTATGAAAATGCCGGCCCGGAAACGACCAAAAGCTTTTCTGACAATATTAAGCTGCTCACCAAAATTTTCCTGTTCCTGGTCCAAATGATCATTGCGCCGTTGGTATTCTCTACCCTGGTGGTAGGCATTGCCAAGCTGGGCGATTTAAAGGCAGTGGGACGGGTAGGGGGCAAGGCCCTGCTTTGGTTTGTGACAGCTTCTCTTGCCAGCCTGCTCTTAGGCATGCTGATTGTAAATCTATCGCAGCCGGGAACCGTAATTGATCTT
>JAGWTK010000685.1 GCA_028876035.1 Bacteroidota bacterium | reverse complement strand
CAGCGTTTTCAAAAGCATGGCCGGTTACCACCGGTATCGTTTTGCGAATTAACTTTTGAATGGCATTGAGCAGCGGACGTTCTTCCTGGTCGCAAAACGCAATCGCAATACCCTCAGCTCCTGCACGGCCGGTTCTACCGATACGGTGAACATAAGTTTCGGGTACATTGGGCAGCTGGTAATTGATCACCAATGCGAGATCATCGATATCAATTCCACGGGCAGCGATATCTGTCGCCACCAGCACCCGTGTTTTGCCGGATTTAAAATTCGAAAGCGCGGCCTGACGCTGGTTCTGTGATTTATTACCATGGATAGCCTCCGATGGAATACCGGCTTTCACCAGGCTCATTGACAATTTATTCGCAACATGTTTCATTTCAGTAAACACGAGAATGGAACGCTCCTCACGTTGCTGCAACAGGTGCACGAGCAGTGCCTGTTTATGTTGTTTGGCTGCGAAGTATACCTGCTGGCCAATGCGATCAGCGGTGGCCGACACCGGTGCAACCTGCACGCCAACGGGATTTTTCAATAGGTCATCCGCCAGTTCTTTAATCACTGGCGGCATGGTTGCGGAGAAGAACAGGGTTTGTCGTTGTGCTGGTAAACGTTGAATTATTTTCTTCACGTCCCGCACAAAGCCCATATCGAGCATGCGGTCGGCTTCATCCAGTACAAAGTATTGTATGCCGGAAAGGGAAATCAAATTTTGGGAGAGAAGGTCTAACAACCGGCCCGGCGTGGCCACCACAATCTCAGCGCCTCTTCTCAATGCGTCTACCTGTGGTTGTTGGGAAACGCCGCCATATAAAACAGCCGATTTGAACGGCAGGTGTCGACCATATGCGCTGATGCTTTCACCAATTTGCAAAGCCAGTTCACGGGTTGGCGCGAGTATGAGCACCCGCGGTTGACGACGTGCACCCTGCTCAGGGCGATTGTTTGCCAATAGTTGCAGCAGTGGAATTACAAAAGCGGCTGTTTTTCCGGTTCCGGTTTGTGCACAGCCCAGCACATCGCGTTTTTGTAAAATAGCAGGAATCGCCTGCGATTGGATGGGAGTTGGAACTTCGTATTGTTCCTCTTTGAGCGCCTTCATAATGGGCTCAATCAAATTCAAATCACTAAATGACACGTCTAAAAAAATTAAATGATAAATAACCGGACCATGAACGCCGTCCGGCGGCTTGCATCTTAATGAATGCCAGATGCTGCAGCGGGCGAACCAGCTATTCCTCCGGCTTGCGGAGATTCACGGCTATCACACCTCTGTCGTTCATATCTGTATCGAATAAAACTTTGTCGGCTTTTTTGGGCAGGAAACCAATATTACTGCCATGAAAAAATACCTGCTGTCCGTTACTGTTATCGGTCACAAACCCAAATCCTTTCTCTTCGTTAAAGAAATGGATGGTACCTGTTCTTACTGTATCGCGGATATTGCCGGCAGGTATAGCAATTTGTATGTCTTCCAGTTGAACAGGCTTTCTGTTCCGCGTATCAGGTGGCGTATCCGTGAAATTGCCGTTTTCATCTACATATGCGATCATATCTTCCAGGCTCTTCCCCTTCTTTGCTTCTGCTTTGCGATCTTCCATTTTTTGCGCTTTATCACGGCGCTGTTTGATCTTCTTCTGGGCCTTACTCTTCTTATCAAACGACTCTCTCGATTTTGCCATAGACAAATTTCAAGTTTACACCAAGGGAACTACATCTGTTAGCTTTCCTTCCAATGGCTTAATTTCAAAATCCCGCCGCAACAATGCAACGAGTAAATACAAACCACCGGAAACGGGAAGGACCCCCTCCCGGCGGTTCATTCAATATTACCAACGGTTGCGATCG
>JAGWTK010000684.1 GCA_028876035.1 Bacteroidota bacterium | reverse complement strand
TTAGGATCCGCACTTCTTCCGGCGTCTCTTTTACCGAAAAGGAAACGGGTGCAGCAAAGGCATTGTTCACTACCAATGATGGCGGAGCCTGGAGTTTGTCGAGTGCCGTGTATTGCACCTGTACGATATCGGAAGCTGCCAAACGGAGCTGTAGCTTGCCCGATGCCAGGCGGAAATCAACCGTATTGCCATTTCTTGTAAAGCTTTGTACGCCGGATTGCGCCGAAGCAGGTATCGTGTATAACAGTGTCATACCAAGGCAAACCAGCATGGCAGCACGGCGGGAAACGAAATTGTTCATGCAGAAGGATTGTAATAAGAACGGAATTTCGCCATTTTTACAGGATCCGTTGAATAATCACTGATAAATTTTCCCATAGTGTTAAACCATCACTAATCATGGTCAATAAAGTATCGGTATTCCCAGGCCCATATTGATTGCTGGAACACCCGAAACATCGCCATACCCTTTTTGCCGATTATTGAAACTTTCATTATTTTTAGTATGTATCCTATCGCAATTGAATCGTATTCACCAGGAATATTTGCCTGCAGGTAAGCACACAAAACTTGTTTTTATGTCCCATCAATCATTGCCGCTGCCAGAGAAAAAAAAACTGTTACAGTCACTCAGCCTTTTCGCTGAAACACCCGAGCCAATCCTGGATGAACTGGCGCCGCTGATGCAGGAAATAGAAGTGGCGGAGGGCACAGATATCTTTAAAGAAGACGAGCCCGGCGACTGCATGTATATTATTTACACCGGTGAGATACAAATACACCGGAGGAATACTGCCCTGGCTACCCTTCATCCCCGCCAGGTTTTGGGTGAACTTGCCTTGCTGGATGCAGAAACACGAAGTGCCACCGCCACAGCCCGCACCAATGCAGTTTTGTTTAAGATAGAACAGGAACCATTTTATAAGCTGATTGCATCCAGACCGGAAGTAGCACGTGGATTTATTGAGATTCTGGCCGGGAGACTTCGCCGGCTTAACGAAAAGACCGTTTACAATTCATTATAATCGTCTTCACACAGACATTGATCGGACGAGTATTTGCTGCAAGTGCTGTTCTTTGGCGGCTGCTCGCAGTCGACGGTTTGATTCGGTGAAATAACGGTGCTGGTGGAAGAACTTTATCTGCACCTGATCCCAGGCTTCCTGTGAAGCAATCATGTTCCGTACTTTCATTTCCTGGTAAAGACTATCGCTGATAGGAAAAAAATCATCCCGACCAAGATAGTCGAGATCGGCATCGCAAATCACCTTTCCCAGCACATCATTTGGCCGCTGCGGAATTTGTGTGGCCATAATCAATTCCTCAATAATATCCAGCTGTGCTGCATCTGCCCCAAATAAAGGCAATCGTTTTCTTGCCAGTTCAACACCCGCTTCTTCATGATCATGCCAGGTAAATACGAACCCGCTATCGTGGTACAAACAGGCAATCTGCAATAACAAAAAGCCCTCTTCGGTAATACCACTGGTTTCATTCGCAATGCGCGCGGCTTGTTCCGTAACATCAAGCGTATGTTCCAAATTATGGTAGTAGAGGTCTTTTGCCAGCCCATTTTCCAGGAAGGAGAGAATATCTGCCTTGATTGATTCGAATGGAAGCAACTCACTCATATTCACTTTAAGGTAATGTTTTTAACCACAAACCTCAAGATTTATGGTGTTTTTTATCATTTGTTACCGGTAGTCGATCAGGCGATTCCGGTCGTTCAGGGGTAACTTGATGCAGGTCAAGTTTCCAAACCCCTGCTGATTGTTTACGATAAAAAAACATGGCAAGTGGGTAATATTTAATAATTTCAGCATGCGTGAAGCACTTCGAAAAATCCATTCTTATCT
>JAGWTK010000683.1 GCA_028876035.1 Bacteroidota bacterium | reverse complement strand
GCAAAAATGAAAGAGATCGATAAATGGTTAGACCAATACCGCAAACTATGGGAAACCAAATTCAATCAATTGGACACCGTATTAGCCACGATTAAAAAAAAGCGACATGAAAAATGATTTGTTATTTGAGTTTGTTGTGAGTAAAGAAGATCAAACCATCGTGATCAAACGTGAATTTGATGCAGATCTCGCATTGGTGTGGGAAGCCTGGACTACACCCTCCATCCTGGAACAGTGGGTAGCGCCCAAACCCTGGCGTGCAGAAACCATCAGCATGGATTTCCGCGAAGGTGGTTTCTGGCATTATGCCATGGTAGGTCCGAACAACGAAAAGCATTTCAGCCGGTACGACTACCAGCTGATCGAACCGCTGAAGCAGATCAAAGAGCTTCGGGCATTCAGCGACGAGAAAGGAAATGTCAGCGCTCAGTTTCCGCGTACCAACTGCATCAATCTTTTCGTGGAAAACAATGGAAAGACCATCGTTACCGTTACCGCGCAGTACGGTAGTCCGGAAGTACTGGAATACATGGTAACCCATGGGTTTAAAGAAGGGGTGGGAGCCAGCTTTGAAAACCTCGATCAATTATTGCAGGAGAAGAAAAGATAGGGCAAGCCTGTCGTATTACGATCCATTGGAAAAAGGAAAGCCCTGCTTCAAACAGGGCTTTTATGATCAATCAATCTGTAAAACTACTCCGGCTTTGCTTTTTGTGCTTCTTTTTCAGCTTTTAATTTGTGTTTGGCTTTGGCCACTGGATGCTTTACGCCTTGCGCTTTCAGGGCTTCTTCATCCTGCTTCATGTCTTTTTTGATCTCCTTTTTGTCCTTGTGCTCGTGGACAGCTTTTTTGATGTGGCCATGTGTCCACGCTTTTGTCACTTCTTTCTTTTCTTCTTTTTTCGCTTTCAGATCTTCTTTGAGATCATTTATCTCAGCCTTCTTTTTTTGTTCGCTGGCAGGAGCCTGCGCAGCCGCAGCAGCGGAAATGCCAATACCAACCAGCATTGCAAAAACTGTTTTCATATTTGTATTTGTTTATTAATGAATAACCGGAAAAAATCCAGTTACAATGGCTACTACACGAACATTTATCAGGTTGCCCTGTCATTTGTACTTTTTACCAGGCCAATTCCGGCAAAAAAGAAGGTGAACCCGATTACTGCCGCAAAGACCATGGCTTTGATACTTCGGTTTCCACTGGTACCATTAACGAATTGCATCCCCGCGTAGATAAGTCCAACTACGCCCAATATAGAGAGCACAATGCCCAGGATTCGCTTTTCCATATTTTAGTTTACGTGTGAAATGGCCTGAACTATCCTATTGTTCAGTTCATACTACCGGTTTCAAAAGAAAGGCCAAGCGCTAAAAAACGATGTTAGTGCGTAGGACTGTAGCGAAAAGCGGTGATTTATCGAATCTATTGGGGAGCAGCTTCCACAATGGGTATCCTTGAACCGGAAAAAGAAGTGCGGCAGACACGGAATCCTGTTACAAATGCAATGCATGCATTTGCCGGAAAGAAAAGCAAGAGCGGGTAATTGTTAGTCGTTGTAAGGACCGGGATAGGGGTTTTGTTTTGTTAACGAAGTAAAGCGCCTGCCTTTATTCGGACTTGCAATGAATGGAGCAAATGCTGCCTTAGATGCATCAAAGCACCCTCGTACGGGATCAATGCATTCAACACCCGCCTGGAGCGAAGCGTCTGCCTGTATCAGCAGGTGATTGATTCGACAACGGTAACCATGTTTTTTTCGCCACCACTGCAGTGGGAACTTTGCATTGCGGGCAACTATTGTATGATGAGTCGCGCCGACTGTACTGTATTTCCGTTTATGTACTGAACGATATATATTCC
>JAGWTK010000682.1 GCA_028876035.1 Bacteroidota bacterium | reverse complement strand
AGTCCTTAGTCTTCAGCCGTTAGTCGGACAGTCTGGAAATATTGGTCCGACCTCCGTTGGGGAGTGTTTATGGTTTTTGGTTCATTGTTCTTAGTGCTTTATTGTTAATCGCTTCGCATTTGTGGGCGAACTTTAATTTCTTAATGGTATCATGTACCTGGTCTGTTTACATACGGAGCGTGCGCGATATCTTACATCTTCAAATCTTATATCTTAAATTTTGGGAAGTCAGCACATCTCGCTTAGCCAATTCTACATCAGCGACGATCACATCTGTCCTCAGCGATTGTCGACATTTCCGTCTGTCTGAACTGTGTCAACCGGACGGCATTTGTCACATTTATCACATTTGTCACATTAGCACATTAATAAAGAGCTGTCTCCATAACTCAGGAACCTGAAATTATTGTCCAGCGCATATTGGTAGATGTCTTTCCAGGAATCGCCTACCAATGCAGCCACCAGCAAAAGCAGGGTAGAGGCGGGCTGGTGAAAGTTGGTGATCAGTCCTTTGATCACGCGGAAGCGATAACCGGGCGCGATCAATAACTGTGTCCTGGTGATCAATCGGTCGGTGTTGTGCTGATTCATCCAGCGAAGCAGGGCGCGCAAACTTTCATCTTTACTTGCAGTGAGGTTGGACAGATCATCATATACTTCCCATTGCCCAAGTAAAAGCGCAGCTGCATCAATTTCAGGTTGGATGTTCGTTTTTACACCCAGCCAATAAAGGGATTCGAGCGTTCGGGCCGATGTGGTGCCAACCGCGATAATGTTGTCCTGATCCAGCAATTGCTCAATGGTTGCCCGGTGTACGTCGATCCATTCGGCGTGCATCTCATGACCTTCCATGGTAGCTGCTTTTACTGGTTTGAACGTGCCGGCCCCCACGTGGAGTGTAACGAATGACTGTTGGATATTTCGGTTAGACAAAGACGATAGAACCTCCGGCGTAAAATGCAAGCCTGCTGTAGGCGCGGCTACCGAGCCGTCGTGCTGTGCATACACCGTTTGGTAGCGTTGTTCATCACTTTCCACAGGCTTTCGTTTGATATAGGGCGGTAGCGGGATCTGCCCGGCCAGGTGCAATACTTCAGCAAAAGCAAGTGTGAAGGGTGACCAGCTGAGTTCTATCAAAAAAGAATCTGCCTGTTTCTCCAGGTAGCGGGCTTCCAGCAATAATGTTTGATGATTGGAATCGATTGTTTTCTGTAATACTTGTCCGGGTTTCCATTTGCTGGCGCCGCCGATCAGGCATTTCCACACCACTTTCCCGGTTGCCAGCATACCTGTTGTGATGTCAGTATAGGCGGGGCCTGGCTCCAGGCAAAAGATTTCAATGTTGCCACCGCTTGGTTTTTGGAAAACGAGACGAGCTTCTACTACTTTGGTATCATTAAATACGAGTAAGCTGTTGGGGGGCAAATAGCCGGCAAGGCTGCGAAAGGCGTCTTCCGTAATGCGTTTGCCGTCGTACACGAGTAACTTTGACGCATCTCTGCCGGGAAGCGGAAATGCCGCAATCTTTTCTTCGGGCAGGGTATAACTGTAATCAGTAATCGAAATTTTCTTTATATCCATACATGAACAGCCAACTGCTGTTTTATTTTCTTTTTGCAATTGGCACCACCAGTTTCAGCCCACTCCATTGTTCGCTCACAGCACACACTTTTACGTCTACCAGTCCATTCGCCAGCGCGTAATTGCGAATGGTATCTTCGGTGATCTCGGTGGAAATGCCAGATGCTTTCTTATACCAGCTCACCCAAATTACGAGTTTGTTGTTCGTTGTCCAGTGTTGCTTCAATGACTTCATGGAAGCTTCAAACTGTTTTTTGCCGGCCACAAAAAGATGTATGAGG
>JAGWTK010000122.1 GCA_028876035.1 Bacteroidota bacterium | reverse complement strand
AAAAGATTTTCTGCTGGCCGCTTCTACCCTGGCCATCACCATATACTTACCATTCCATTTTATCGCACCGGCATTCATGACAGCGTTGATACCAAACCTTTCCATGAGAAAGGGATTAGTGGAAGGATCGAGATCGAACCGCCAGAAAATGGGTGCATGGGCTGCAGTGAGCACAGGGTTTACATACCTTTCATAAATTCCGTTACCAGGTGCCGCCACCACCTGATTGGGCATCCTCACCAGTGTTTCATAACCGGATTCGAGGGCGGCTAAACGTTCTTCAAATAAGCTTTTCATAATTGCGTCTTAATCGGCCATCTTTTTTTTCTGTAATTAGTCTTCCAGTTTCTCCCACCAGGTTTTCTTAAGAATAATCACCGCAACAGCAAGCAGGCTGAGTGTAATGAGTAAAGGTGTTTTCATCCATAACACCACGTACATCGGCAAAATCGTAAGGCAGGTTTGGGCGATGATGCCGACGCACACATTAAACCAGTCGAGTCCCAACCTCGTGTTCCCAACAAATGCGGGTTCTTCCGCAACCACCTGCTGGTGTATGGGTTTCCAAAATCCCCAGGGCCGAACCGTTCGGTAGAACTTTTTCAAAACAGCAGGATCCGTTGGCGGTGCGGTATAGGTCCCGATGAAACATCCGGCAAGCGACAGTGCAAACAACAAAGGGAAATAGTAGAGCATTGCTGCTCCGGGAATCAGTTTTGAAAAAACCAGCGCGGCTACGACGCCCACAAGCATGCCATAAAAAAATCCATTGGCGTTGAAGCGCCACCAGTACCACTTGAGCATATTGGCAGCGATATACCCTCCATACAGGGCCGAAACGATCCATTGCAGAATGCTGTTCACATCCTTTGCAAAAAAACCAAGAATAATACCCGTAATCACCACCAAAATGCCCACGATATAGTTCATGCGGATGACACTTTTGTTGGATGCATCCGGGCGGATATGTTTCAGGTAGATATCATTCACGATATACGCCTGCGCTGCATTTAATGTACCCGAAAAAGTTCCCATGAACGCCCCCAGCAAGCCGGTTAACACCAGGCCCATGATACCGGCCGGTAAAAATCCCTGGATAGCACCCGGCAATACCCTTTCGAAATCGGTACCACCACTTCCGTCGGACAAGTTCAGTTGTTTTGCATACAGCAGGGCCAGAACTGTCAGCCCGATGATCATTGAATACCGGATTGGTAATAAAACAATCGACACAAATCCTGTCATACGCGAAGCATCTTTTGGAGAGCGGGTCGACAATATCTTCTGCATATCGTAGTTCGGTGCAGGGCCGGCCAGACTGGCAAACACCCCTTTGAACAGCATCATCATAAAGAAGATGCCGAACAGGCTATAGCCGTCTTCCGCAATTTTTTTGTTCGCCGCTGCAATGATGGCCGACCAGTCCAGGTTCAGTTTCCATCCGAAAAACGGATCATCCCAGCCATCGGGCACCTGCAGTGAATGACCCCGCAGCTGGTTCATAGCAATGGAACCAATCGCCAGGCATCCGACGGTCATAATAATATATTTGATCACATCGCCCAACACGATGCTGTGCATCCCGCCGAGAATCGAATAGAACATTGCGAACAACGAGAATACAATTCCATAGAAGTGCGGTACATGACGGGGTGCGATCGTAAAGGGAACATAGGCCTCAACCGAATGCCATGGAACAAAAATTTCGATAAACTTACCGAGCCCGATAAAACCGTAGGCCAGGAAGCCCAAACAACCCACCAGTGCAAACACCACTACAATGGTATGTGAACCGCGTATACCCTTCCCCGTTACACCGAAGCGGGTAGCCAGCCATCCGGCACCTGTATCCGCATTGGATCGGCGCAGCCATTTGGCAAGGAACATCATGTTGAACACCTGGTTGAACACAGGCCATAGCCAGGGTATCCAGATGCTTTTCAACCCGTATACAAAACAAAGTGACACCATCCACATGGTACCGCTGATATCAAACATATCGCTCGCATCACTCAGCCCCAGCATGTACCAGGGCAGCGACTTACCACCCATCAGGTAGCTTTGTTTGTTTTGTTTTGCCTTCTTGCGGAAGTACAAACCCAGCATCACCATCAGCAGGAGATAGGAAACGATAATGGCAATGTCAATGAATTGTAATTTCATGTACAGCAAAAAGATCGTAAAGAAATAAATGTATCGAAAACCTGCGCGTATTACCGATGTTTCCCCTTCGTATACAAACCGGCCCTGGCTGCCCGCCGCTGCAACCACACGCGTTGGTTAGCCGCAAACAATGTAAAATCTTTTGCACTCACCTGCCCCGGAAACGGCGCATAGTATTCCTCACTCCCATCTGTTTTTTTCCCGGCATTCCGCCAGGCCAGCGCATACACAATCCGATGCTGCCCGATAGCAGGTAAAAATGTCTGTGTCCACCAGCTGCTGTCTGGTATCCCATTGTATCCAAATTCTGTCAGTGCCGGTAGCTTTTTTTTCTCCTCAGCAATGGATTCCAGCGTGCCCAGCATCCGGTCCAGTTCTTTACTAAAATTGATATTGCCTTCTGCCCGCTGATAAATATCAAAACCAACCACATCTACCCAATCATCTCCAGGATAGCGATCCAGGTATTCTTCACGCGTAGCAAACCGATCGGTATTATATGCATACAGCAAATGATGTAGCTGTTTTGTATCCCGCAGGTAGCTTTCTGTAAACCGGTACAGTGCGATCAATTCGCCCGGACTGCAATGTTGCTTACCCCACCAGAACCAATTACCATTCAGCTCGTGAAAGGGACGAAAAATAACCGGAATCAGATTACCGTGTGCATCTTTCAAAGAACCGAGAAAAGCTGCCAGCTTATCCAGCCAGGCAAGATATAATGCATGTTTTGATGCACCGGGCAGAATAGAAGCAACAGCGCCCGGCTTTGCATCCCAGGCCGGGTTCCCGGTAAGCGGATTCGTAAAATGCCAGCTGATCGTAATGACACCACCGCGTTCAAATCCTTTGCGGATCGATTGCCGTATGAATTCAAAAGGAACACCGTCAAGGTTCTTTGTGCTGTCTAGTTCAAGATGGCCAAGTTCCCACCCGTAGACGGCGGGATATTCACCAGTAACACCCCGAATATCACTTTTATCTTTTTCATACTGCCAGCCGGCACCGTAGGCAAGATCATCCTGGTGCCCAAACAGAAACCCTGCATGACGCGTTTGTTGCAAATGATTAAAAAGATTTTTGGTAGCCGCAGTGGCATGTTTGTCCGCTGTTTGCGCGGAGCTGCGTAATAACAGGCAGCATGACAGGAATAGTATCAGCAAGCAGGTTCTCATGTTTGGCAGCAATAAAACAAATGTAATTTTTTTGCCTGCTCTGAAGCTAATACTATTTTACCCTTGTTTTATACTATTTGCCGGCATCCTTCTTCCCGTGCCGCGCCGCAGAAAGCCGTCCGCCGAAAGGCATTATTACAAATATTATACTATTTTTACCCGCTATTGCCAACGATTGCCCCACGCCTGTATGCTGAAAAACACCCTCAAAGAAATTACGCCCCTCACCCAGGCTGATTGCTTTACGCTTTTTTCAAGGGTCAAGAAAGACTTTGATTTCCCCCTGCATTACCACGAGGAATTTGAATTGAATTTTATCAGCAACGGCAAAGGCGCCCGCCGCGTTATTGGCGATCACATGGAAGAGATCAATGACCTTGAACTGGTACTTGTAGGTCCCAACCTGGTGCATGCCTGGTTCACCCATAAATGCCGCAACCGCGAGATATTCGAAGTCACCATACAATTCCACAAAGATCTCTTTGACGAAAAGTTACTCCGCCGCAACCAGCTCAGCTTTATCCGAACCATGTTTGAAAAAGCCAGCAGGGGTATTCTTTTCTCCCGCGAAACCATCCAGCAGGTCGCTCCGCGCATCGCCAACCTCAATAAAAAACATGGCTTCGATTCTGTCCTGGAACTGATATCCATCCTCCATGATCTCTCTACTTCCCGCAACATGCGCATGCTGTCGGATACAGCCTTCACACAGGCTGAACATTCATTCTACAACAGCCGGCGTGTAGAGCGAACAATTGAATACCTGAACCAGAACTTCCATAAAACGATTAAGCTTAACGAAGTTGCCAGGCTGTCGAACATGACAGAAGCTGCGTTCAGCCGTTTCTTCAAAACAAAAACAGGGATGACCTTTATCGACTGTCTCAATGAAATCCGCCTCGGCAACGCGTCGCGCATGCTCATTGACACTTCACAGTCAGTAGCCGAAGTGGCCTATCACTGCGGCTTCAACAATATTTCCAACTTCAACCGCATCTTCAAGAAGAAAAAAGGCACCACACCCAAGGACTTTCGTGAAAGTTACTCTGGCAGTGGTACCCGGATTTTTATTTGATTTTATGGGCCCGCCGCATTGGTCCGCTGTTCAGCTTTGGTTGCGTCGCACACTTGAACTCCAGCAAACAATTCAGCAGGTCCGTTTCACCGGTAGTGTTTTACTTCGAAGCAAGGGTATTTTTATACACCACTCCACCTTTCATTACAAACTGCACATTCTCCAGTACAGTAATATTCTGCAATGGATCGGCTGTTACGGCAACCAGATCGGCCATCTTGCCCGGCACAATCGATCCCACTTTGTCTTTCCATCCGAGCAAATCTGCGGCGCTGCTGGTGGCCGATTGGATCGCCTGCATCGGGGTAAGGCCATACTTCACCATATAGAAAAACTGTTTTCCATTCCAGCCATGGGGATATACGCCCGCATCGGTACCAAACGCGATCTTCACGCCGGCCTTCACCGCTTTGGCAAAGTTTTCGCGCTGAAGCCTGCCCACCATCCGCTCTTTGTTGATGATTTTGTCGGGATAGCCCATCTTGGAATATTCACTTAAAATATAATCATCATCATAAATATCTGCCACGAGATAAGTGCCATGTTGTTTCATCAGTTCTATCCCTTCTTCGTCAACCAAACTACCGTGTTCAATCGAAGCAACGCCGGCTTTTACCGCCATCTTGATGGCCACCGTACCATGCGCGTGCGCACAGGCTTTCTTTCCCCAGAGTTTGGCTTCATCTACCAATGCATTCATTTCTTCCTGCGTAAACTGCGGTGCACCCACACTTTCCTCCTCACTCAGCACACCGGCACTCGCACCAAACTTGATCACATCGGCTCCGTATTTAATATTGTAGCGAACCTGCTTTCTTATTTCATCTACCCCATTTGCAATACCACTCATTTCTTTCGGGAACTTCGAATCGAGAAAAGGCGAAAAGCCATTCAGGTCGCCATGGCTACCGGTAGATCCAATAAACAAAGTAGCGCAAAGCATTCTCGGCCCGGGAATATCGCCATTGTTGATCGCATTGCGCAAGGCAACGTCTACGAAAGCAGCAGACCCTACATCACGGATGGTCGTAAATCCAGCTTCCAGCGTACGCTTTGCATAGATATGCGCTGTAATAGCCGCATCAATGGGCGTTTTCCGGAAAATATCTGCATAGTAATCACCGCCGGGCTGACTGGTCACATGGGTATGACAGTCGATCAAACCGGGCATCACCGTGGCTTTGCTGAGATCAATCACCGTTGCATTCTTTGGAATGGCAATATTGCTTCCCACAGCCCTGATGGTATCGTTTTCAATGAGGATAAGCTGGTTGTCCAGCACCTTACCATTGTCTGTATCGATCAATTTCCCTGCCCGAACAACGGTCACCGTTTTTGTTTGTGCATGGAGGAGCCCACAGCAAACTACCGTGACCAATAGCAACCAATATTTGCGCATGTGTCAGTTTTTTCGGAAGATAGCAAAATTTGAAACGCTCTCCCGGGCGACAGCACAAAAAAAGCACCGCCTGATGGGGTGCTTTGAATATTTCAATGTATTGAACGAGCAAATGCTAGGCGGCACGTTGCGTAAACCTCCAGCCCCCATTCACAAAATCCTGCACGGTTTCACTGGTATGGGCGCCTTCCTCCTGGTTAAGAATGCCGGCTTTGTCAATAAAGCCATTGGCAAGCGGCTTGTATGACAATGCTCCTGCTATCATCCCGGTGATCACACTTACTATCGCTCCGAATGATTCAAACGTAAGAATACCCAGCAGCGAACCCGACAGCGCAATCCCAACCGCGTAATAGGAAGCTTTACGCCGGAGCGATTGATGCAGCGCCATGCATTTTTTACAACGCGGAATACCTACCAGCACTTTGCTGTACTTAACAGCATTGTATTCCGCTATATTGGTCTTGTCCTTTTCTTTGAATAAGGGCACAAAATAGCAGTCATCCACCTGCTCACATTCTTCTTCCGCACAGTAATAACATTTTCTGTCGACCGGTTCCAGCCGATTGAGTCTTTCGTTGAATACGTGTTTGTCGGACATAGGATACTATTTTGAGGTTAATAATGATGAATCAGGATTTGCGGTGGTTATCAAACAGCCGGCCGGCCAGTATGCTTAAACAATACGCAGGTACCGCCGCCATCAACAACGGAATCAGTAGTTCAAGTGAAAGGGAACTGCTCCGGTCCTGCATATATAATGTCCAGGCACATGGAAACAGCAATACCAGGGAAACACCCCCAACAATGCCCGATGCAGGCTTATCCGGTCTTCCGAAATGACCTGCCAGCCCGGCTGCTACAGCGCCTACGATATACCATAAGCCGATTGTAGTGCCGGATACAGGACCTGCAACAGCAATTAAAAAAATGATTAAAAAAGATACCTTCCTTCGCTCTTCCAATTTCCGGACACGAATATTTTCTTTGAACACAGCGGTCTGCTGTTCTTTGACCAGTTTCGACACAAGGCTTCGGGCCATCTCTTCTTCGTAGCCTTTGTCAACCAGCTGCCTGACCGCGTTTTCGGGGTGAAGTTTCTCCCGGCCAAGGGCCAGGTAGATCTGATGAATGTCTGTGGGAGACAAGATCGGGTGCATGGGTGGTACGGATTTCAGGGGTAGAGCCGGCCGGATGCAGTGTGCCATCACAGCGTCTCCTGAGGATAACGGAAACATCCCGGTTTTATTTTCTATATGAGCCCGCGAAAAGCTGCCAGCGCCCGTAGATACTTTAATTTAATTTACCCTGCGTTTGATTCCGTTCTTCTGCGGCCAATGGCATTTGAAAATTCCGTCTATAAAAAAAGTCCCGCCAGCGGCAGGACTTGTATAAAAAAGCCAGTAGGATTACTTATACATCTCTTCCCGCAATTGTTTTACCCGATCGTCTGCCAGGTATTCGTCAAAAGTCGTTAACCGGTCGATGACACCCTTTGGTGTGATTTCAATGATGCGGTTGGCCACTGTTTGCATGAAGGTATGGTCATGACTGCTCAGCATTACTATCCCCTTGAACTCTGATACGTTTTCGTTGAAGCTTTGGATACTTTCCAGGTCGAGGTGGTTGGTCGGCTGATCCAGCAATACCACGTTCGGGTTCTGCAGCATCATGCGGCTGAGCATGCAACGCACTTTCTCTCCCCCGCTCAGTACACCTGTTTTCTTTTGTACATCATCTCCGCTAAACAACATCTTACCCAGAAAACCACGCAGGAAGGGTTCATCTGCATCGGTTACATGCGGTGGCACATATTGCCGCAACCATTCCATCAGGGTCATGTTCTCCTGGAAGTACTGGCTGTTCTCTATCGGCAGATAAGCTTTTGTTACTGTTGTACCCCACTCGAACTTGCCGCTATCCGCCGTGGTTTCGTTGTTGATGATATTATAAAAATTCGTCACCGCCAGCGAGTCCCGGCTCAGCAACGCGATCTTATCTCCTTTGTTCACGGTGAAAGAAACGTCTTTGAACAATACGCGACCATCCACCGACTTGGCGAGTTTCTCTATGTTCAGGATCTGGTTACCTACTTCGCGCAATGGCTGGAAAATGATGCCGGGGTATTTTCTGTTGCTGGGTTCAATTTCTTCAATGGTCAGTTTTTCCAATGCTTTCTTACGCGAAGTCGCTTGTTTGCTCTTCGAGGCGTTCGCACTGAATCGCGCGATAAAGTCGAGTAATGCCTGGCGTTTTTCCTCTGTCTTCTTATTCTTATCATTTATCTGGCGCGCCATCAATTGCGATGATTCGTACCAGAAAGTGTAGTTACCGGTAAATACTTTAATCTTCTGGCGATCCACATCAGCAACATGGGTACATACCGCATCCAGGAAGTGACGGTCGTGGCTCACTACCAGCACGATGTTTTCATAATCGGCCAGGAAGTTTTCCAGCCAGCCAATCGTTTCAATATCCAATCCGTTGGTAGGCTCATCCAGCAGCAATACATCCGGGTTGCCAAAGAGCGCTTGTGCCAGCAATACACGGAGCTTCAGTGTTCCCGGAATATCTTTCATCAAAGCCTGGTGGAAATTCTCCGTTACACCGAGTTCGCTCAGCAGGGTCGCTGCGTCGCTGTCGGCCGTGTAGCCACCCATCTCTCCGAATTCGCCTTCGAGCTCTGCAGCCTTCATGCCGTCTTCTTCGGTGAAATCAGCAAGTGCATAAATCTTCTCCCGCTCCTGCATTACTTCCCATAGTTTAGAGTGCCCCATCATAACGGTGTTGAGTACACTATATTCATCGAACTGGAACTGGTTCTGTTTGAGTACCGCGAGGCGTTCGCCGGGTGTTATTTCAATACTTCCTTTATTGGGCTCTATATCTCCGCTCAGGATCTTCAGGAAGGTACTTTTACCTGCACCATTGGCTCCAATCACTCCATAGCAGTTCCCTTTGGTAAAATTGATATTTACCTCGTCGAACAGCACGCGTTTGCCATAGGCCAGGGTTATGTTTTTTGCGCTAATCATTCCGTGTTACTTTTTGAGTCGGCAAAGGTACTGAATCCCGGCCAGCCGGAGAAGCATTAAAAAGCCCCGGAATGGCTCGTCCGGGGCTGGATTTACAAAATGCTGAAAGGGTGATCAAACAGGTCGTCGTCGCCTCCCCGCTTCAGCAACTTCATGAGCTTTGCCCAAATTTGCTGTAGTCGTTTCATGGCCTGTTGTTTTAGTCATCAAAAAAATAAGTCCCGCGACATACACCGCGGGACTTTGTATTTTCATCAACAATGTATTCCGCGCAAGCGGTCCGCAGTGCCGACAAATTACCTGGATTAATAACCCATTCCACCCATATCAGGTGCACCATGGCTATGCGGTGCTTCTTCTTTCTTGGGTTTATCGGCAACTACACATTCAGTAGTAAGCAACATACCTGCGATAGAAGCTGCATTTTCCAGTGCAATACGGGAAACTTTAGTTGGGTCAATTACACCCGCTTTCAGCAGGTTTTCGTACACTTCGGTGCGGGCGTTGAAACCAAAGTCGGCCTTGCCTTCTTTGATTTTCTGTACCACGATAGAACCTTCGATACCGCTGTTTACTACGATCTGGCGCAGGGGCTCTTCGATGGCGCGCTTAACGATAGCGATACCAGTGGTTTCGTCTTCGTTGCTGCCTTTCAGTTTTTCGAGTGATTCAGTAGCGCGGATGAAAGAAACACCACCACCGGGAACGATACCTTCCTCAACGGCAGCACGGGTAGCGTGCAGGGCATCGTCAACACGGTCTTTCTTCTCTTTCATTTCAACTTCAGTAGCAGCACCAAC
>JAGWTK010000681.1 GCA_028876035.1 Bacteroidota bacterium | reverse complement strand
GTAGAAAAAGAATCCTGGTGGATATATGCACTTATCCTCGCCGCCATCGGCTTAAGCATTCTATTTTTTCATTTGTATAGTCATGGTAGCGGCTGGGGATTTTCCGGCACTCAAAAGAATTTCTAGTTTGCAGCAGTTTCGCATCTTCTTATTTCAACCATGAACAGCCTATTGCGTCATCAATGTCCGGTTTGCATCTCTTCCCGAATCGGGCAGGTGATGGAAGCGGAAGATTATACCGTAAGCCACGAAATTTTTGCGATCTGGGAATGTGCTGACTGTTCTTTGCGCTTCACGCAGTCGGTTCCCCTGGCGGAAGAGATAGGGAAATACTACCAGTCAGCTAATTATATTTCGCACACTGATACCAATAAGGGCATCGTCAACAAACTTTATCATTATGTGCGGCGGACTACTTTACGCCGGAAAAGCAAAATGGTACAGCAGCAAACGGGTTTATCAACCGGCAAGCTGCTGGATATTGGTGCAGGCACGGGCGCTTTTGTGCATACGATGCAGGGAGCGGGCTGGCAGGTAACCGGACTGGAGCCCGACCATGGAACAAGGTTACGCGCGGCCGAACTGCATAAAGTGAACCTGCTGGATACTGCCGCATTGTTTGATTTACCCGAAGCACAGTTCGATGCAATCACCCTTTGGCATGTGCTGGAACATGTGCATGAATTGCATCTGTACTTTGATCAGTTTGTAAGATTACTTACCGCTAAAGGCGTTTTGCTGATTGCTGTTCCCAATTATACCAGCTACGATGGGCAGTTGTATGGACCGTCCTGGGCAGCTTATGATGTGCCGCGACATTTATACCATTTCTCCCCAAAATCGATGGCACATTTAATTACCATGCATGGTTTGCGGCTGCGGGTGATGCGACCCATGTGGTTCGACAGCATTTACATCTCGATGCTGAGCGAGCAATACAAAAACGGGAAGGGTAATTTGCTGAGGGCAGTCTGGAACGGACTTCGCTCCAATCTGCGCGCAGTTGGTGACACCGGTAACTGCAGCTCGGTCATTTACATTATTGAAAAAGCGACTGGCAGTTAATCCTTTTCAGAAAGTTCCCGACCTGATGACGCTTGATATGATGTAAGGCGGAGGCATCGCCATATGTACAGCGTCGTGGTTCAGCCTATTCCGCCTCTTGCATATGTTCTAATTCAAACGAATCTCATAGATCAGCGGCCAGTTCTTACCGGTTACCAGGAAAGTTCCTTTGGCTGCATCGTATGCGATGCCGTTCAGCACTTCTGCATTGGCATATTTTGAACGAGCTTCTGCATCCAGCTTGCTTAGATCCATTTTCGCCAGCACTTTTCCGTTGGAAGGGTCGATTTTAAGAATATAGTTGGTGCGGTATTGATTGGCATAGATAAAGCCGTTCGCGTATTCGAGCTCGTTAATATCACCCACCGGCCCGTTATTGTCCGACACACCTACAATATTTACCACTTTGATTTGACCAGGTATGCTGTTCGGATCGATGAAGCGGAGATTGCTTGATCCATCGCTCATGATTAAATGCGTACTGTCATGCGTGAGCGCCCAACCCTCGCCACTATAACTGAACTCTCCGAGCTTTTTGAAGGTCTTCGCATCGTATACAAAGCCCTGCTGGTTTTTCCAGGTGAGCTGGTATACTTTGCCGCCGAAAAAAGTGATGCCTTCGCCAAAATACTTTTTGTTGTCGAGGGCAGCTTTGATCGCTACTTTACCGGTAGCGTGGTCAACTGCCCCAAACGCAGAAGGAAAGGGCGGCGTTTGATCTTCGGCGTCAGCTGTTCCTGAACCGGACGCCTCATACAGTACGCCATCGTGTAGTTCAAGGCCTTCGGTATAGAAACCAGTAT